>NZ_JBSGJD010000252.1:0-13743 GCF_053605405.1 Amycolatopsis sp. NPDC003861 | reverse complement strand
TGCGGCCGCGGCCAGCGCCAGGACCGATCCCAGTGAATGCCGCACCCCGCGCCGCTTCCGCGGATCGGGTACGAGAGCCAGGTAGTCACGCAGGTCAGCTACGTGGTCGAGGTCGGCAGAGGCCAGCTGGGCCAGCACAGCGGGTATGGGAGAAGATGCAGCAGCAGGCACGGCTCTCACAGATCATGGGCTTCGACAACCACATGATCACCACCGAGAGCCGTGCCTGCCTGCAACGACACGACTTTGCCGGAACCCTGGCCCTCCCAGGGAGGCGTCCCCAGGTCCAGTCTATCGGCGGCGGGCGACGAAAAGCCGGGGAACGATGGCCGGTGGGCCTCGTTGTCCACATCGCCGGCGGGTTGTGGACAACGAGGTCCGCTCAGGTCAAGCTGCTGCCGTCGTGGCGGTGAACGTCGCTGCCGGGCCGGTTCCCGTTGCCGTGATCGCCGCGACCGTGAACGTGTAGGCCGTGGCCGGCTTCAGGCCGGCCACCACCCTGGTCATGCCCTTGATCGTCGGCTGGGTGACCAGGGCGTCGCGGCCCTCCGCTCGGATTGTGCGGCCGTCGGACACCGTGATCGCGTACGCCAGGACCGGGGTGTCGCCCGTTGCCGCCGGTGGGTTCCAGCGGATCGAGGCCGCCGTTGCGCTCGGCAGTGCTCGGGCGCTCGTCGGGCTTCCCGGCAGCACCGCGGTTTTCGGGCCCGGGGTCACCGGGGCCGACGGCAGCGACGGCTCGCTCGTCCCGTACGCGTTGCGCGCCGCGACTGTCACCGTGTACGGCGTTCCGTCCGTCAGTCCGGGTACTTCGACGTACGCGCGCTTCGCGAAGTCGGCCGCCGTCACCGTTGTCGAGTGCGTGCGGCCGCCGCCCGATGCCGTCACCACATAGTGCGTCACCGGAGCGTTGTTGAACGCGAACGTCGGGTTCCAGGTTGCGTACAGCTTTCCCGCCACGGCGAACGTGCCGACGCGCGATGGTGCTTCGGCCGGGGCCTGGCCTCCGACCCGGCGGGTGAGCAGCCCGCGGTAGGCCGGCTCGAGCCCAGCGTTCGTGACGATCCCGGGCGGCGCGGCCGCCGGGTTCGGCAGGAGGTGGTTGCCGCGGGTGATCGCGCCCTTGTCGACCTTGTCGCGGTCGCCCTGCTCCCAGTAGTTGCCCTCGGTCAGCGTCGGGTCGTTGTTGCCCAGGTCGTCCCGGTAGTCGACGTGCACCGTGCCGACGTTGAAGTACGCCATGCCGTAGAGGACGTTGCCGCGGATCGTCTCGTAGGTGTCGCCGTTGTCGGTGTAGACGCCCTTGCCGAGCCCCCACTGGTCGTGGATGACGTTGCCGGTGACCTTTTCGCCGTCGGCCAGGGAACTGCCGGTGATGCCCTGGGTGTAGACGCCGCCGCCGTCGTCGAGCATCTGCATGTAGTCGAAGATCAGGTTGTCCGAAACGACGTTGTCGTGCGACAGGTTCGGCGTCGCGGGGCGCTTGATCTTGTCCGGCCAGCCGCCCCAGCCCACGGAGATCGCCGAGTAGCCGACGTGGTCGATCTGGTTGTGGGCGATGGTGTTCCGCACGGTGTAGCCGTTGACGATCGGCACACCGCCGTGGAATTCGCGCGGCAGCCCGTAAAGGTGGTTGTCGGTGACCCGGACGTCGCGCACGACGTCGGCGTCGGTGTCCGTGAGAGGTTTGCCGACCCCGCCGATCTGGACGCCGTTGCCGGAGATGTCGGTGAAGATGTCGCCGAGGACCTGGGATTCCTTGGTGCCGTCGACGAGGTCGAGCCCGGCGCCGCCGAGGTGGGCGAACACGCTGTCGGAGAATTCGACGCGCCGGCCGTGCGAGACGGAAACGTTGGCGGGTTCCCGCGTCCACGAGGCGTACGGGCAGGTGCCACCAGGCACGAACTGGCAGAGTCCCTGGACGGCCCAGCCGTCGGCGCCGGTGATCGTGTAGCCGGCCTGGATTTCCGAGAACCCTTCGGGCGACGACGGCGTCAGCCAGGTCGCGTAGGAATAGCGCAAGCCGCGGAAGGCGACGTCGTGGATCGGCGCGGCCGCCGTGCCCTTCGCGTCGAGGAGCTTCTCCAGCACCGGCATTTCGACGTCCGCGCGGCTCAGGTCCTGGCCGGGCTTCGGCTGGTAGTAGACGACGCGGGCGGCCCGGTCGAGGTACCACTCGCCCGGGGTGTCGAGCAGCTCGAAGGCGTTTTCGGCGTAGGTAGGGTGCCGCCCGTTGGTGAGGTCGGCCGGGCCCACCATGTTGACGCTGCGGCCCGGGATGTCGGGGAACAGCACCCGTTTCGTCGAGTTGTCCCAGCACGGCTGGGCCATGGTGATCGTCGTGCCCGCGGCGGCGGCGAGCGGGCAGCGCGGTTCCGTCCACTGGCCGAGGCCGTCGCGCTGGACGTTCCACAACGCCTCACCGGAGACGTACACGAACTCGACGTCCTTCGGGTTCCGCCAGTGGGCGAGCGTGTCGGCACTGGCGGTGTAGCCGGTGTCGGTGGCCTCGACGGTCACCGGCAGCGGGCCGCGGGCCCGTTGCTCGCGGACGCCGTCGACGTAGAGCTGCCGCGTGGTGTCGAGCCCGGCGGGCGCGGGCGCGGCGAACAGGCCCGGACGGCCCGGCACCGGCCGCCAGCCGGTGACCCGCACGCCGCCGTTCAGCTCGGTGTCGTTGCTGCCCTGCCAGATGACGCGGTGACCGTTGCCCCCGGAGTCCCGCGCGTCGAGCCGCAGCGGGGCGGTCAGCCGGAAGACACCGGGCGCGAGGTGGACGGTGAGATCCCGGGTCAGGTGCGGCGCGCGCTGCCGCACGAGGTCGCGGGCGCGCTCGAGGGTCCGGACAGGATGCCCGGCGCTCCCGGCGGCTCGGTCGGAGCCGGTGGGCGAGACGTAGACGTCCTGGCCGGCGGCGGTCGGGTCGGCCGCGGCCACCGGGCCGGTCGTGGCGAGCAGGGCGCCCGCGCCGAGGAGAACGGTCACCACGGTGCGGCGCCGCGTCGAGCCCCACTTGGTCAGCATGCTCGAAAGATAGGATCTCTCCCCGGCGATGTCGACAATTTCCCGCTCAGCGGGGCAGTCGATCACCTATTCATCGGATGCCTGACGGCTATTCAGTCGCGGCTGGGCCCGAAGCGTTCGGTGCGGATCCGGTGCGGGTCGTGGCCGAGGGCGACCAGGATGTCCGCCACCGTCTCCACGAAGCCCGTCGGCCCGCAGACGAAGCAGGACGCGCCGAACTCCGCCGGCCACCCCGCCGTGTTGATCGTCGCCACGTCGATGCGGCGCGGAATGCCGGGGCGGCCTTCGGGCAGCTCGCGCGTGTACACGTACGTCACGTCCACGCCCGCTACCGGCGTGCGCAGCTCGTCGGCGTAGTACAGCTCCGCCGGGGTGCGCAGCGAGTAGATCAGCTTGAACGGCGTCCGGACGCCCGCCGCGCGGCGGGCGCGGATCATCGCCATCAGGGGCACGATGCCCGAGCCGCCCGCGATCAGCAGGACCGGCGCCGGATCCGCCGGCCGCCATGCGAACCAGCCGCCGATCGGGCCGCGGATCTCGACCGGGTCGCCGATCGCGTACGGGCCGGTGAGGTGCTCGGACACTTCACCGTCGGCGACGCGCTGCACGGTCAGCTCCACCCGATCCCCGTCCGCGGGCGCGGCGAGGGAGTAGCTTCGCTGCGCGCGGTAGCCGTCCGCGGCGGTGAGCCGGACGTCGACGTGCTGCCCCGCCAGGTGGCCCGGCCAGCCGGGCAGGTCGAAGACGAGCGTGCGCGCCGTCGGCGTCTCGTCGCGGAAGCCGGCCAGGCGGGCGACCCGCCAGGCTAGTCGCCCTGATACCGCTGTTCGCGCCATGGATCCCCGTAGTCGTGGTAGCCGGCGTTCTCCCAGAAGCCCGGCTCGTCCCGGGTCTTCAGTTCCAGTCCGCGCACCCACTTCGCGGACTTCCAGAAGTACAGGTGCGGCACGAGCAGCCGCGCCGGACCGCCGTGCTCGGGCGTCAGCGGCTTGCCGCCGTACTCGTAGGCGATCCAGGCCTGGCCGTCGAGCAGGTCGGCCAGCGGCAGGTTCGTGGTGTAGCCGCCGTAGGCGTGCACCATGACGTAGTCGGCCTCGGTGCCGAGCCCGCCGACCAGCGTGTCGACCGAGACGCCGCGCCAGCGGGTGTCCAGTTTGGACCACTGGGTGACGCAGTGGATGTCCACTGTGGGCTTCTCGCTCGGCAGGGCCATCAGCTCGGCCCAGCTCCAGGTGTGCTTCTCGCCCGTCTCGGTGGTGACGGTGAACTCCCACGTCTCGGTGCGCACGCGCGGGGTCGGGCCCGCCGAGAGGACCGGGAAGTCCTCGGCGAGGTACTGCCCCGGTGGCAGCCGCGGGTTGCCACTGCGCGCCCGGCCCTGGAAACCCGGTGTCACGACGCCCATGCGGTGCTCCCTTCCCGACGCGATGAGCCTACGCCCGCACGTGCAGCCCCAGCGACGTGACGAGCACCGCAGCCTGTTCGGGTGACACGATCGCCCCGGTCAGCACGGCGTCCGTCGGGTCGAGCGCCGAGAGGTCGCTGCCCCGCAGCTCGGCTTTCGGCAGCTTGACGGCGTGCAGAAGCGCGCCGGACAGGTCGACGTCGGCGAACACCGCGCCGGCGCAGTCCGCCCCGGTGAGGTCCGCCTCCCGCATCCGGACGCCCTGGAAGCGGACGGCCCGCAGGTCGGCACCCGCCAGCCCGGCGAACGACCAGTCCCCGCCGGTGACCCGCAGCGGCCGCAGCTCGCACTCGCTGAAGCTCGCGCCGACGAGCTTGCACCCGGTGAATTCGGCGTCGAAGAAGTTGCACCGGGTGAAGGTGCACCCGGTGAACGCCGAGTCCTCGTGCCGGGACGCGTTGAAGCGCACGTTGCCGAACACGCAGTCGGTGAAGACGGCGTTCCGGGTGACCGCCTCCGAGAAGTCGGTCTCGCGGAACTCGCACCGCACGTAGTGCCGGCCCGCGATCTCCGCCCCGTACCAGTCTTCGCGGACGAACCGCTGCTCCTCTTGCGTGGCCTCGGACATGCCGCCAGGCTAGCGGCAGATCCGACGCCGGAGGGGCCGCGCATGCTCGACGCCGACGAAGTCCGGAAAGCCGTGCCGATGCCGGCCGCGATCGACGCGGTGCGCTCGGCGTTCCTCGACCTCGCCGCCGGCCGTTTCGAGGTGCCGCAACGCTTGTCGTTCGCGTCGGCGACCACGCTCGTGATGACCGCCTGCCACACCCCGACGTCGACGACGGTGGTGAAGACGCTCAACCTGGCCCCCGGCCGCACGCCGATGATCCTGGGCACGCTGGTGTGGAACACGGCCGCCGGCCAGGTGGTCGCCGACGCTGTCGAGGTCACGGCGCTGCGCACGGGCGCGGTGTCGGGCGTCGCCACGGACTTGCTGGCCCCAACTTCGGCCAGCAGTCTGGCCCTCCTCGGCACGGGAGCCCAGGCGGCCGACCAGGTGAGAGCGGTGGCGGCGGTGCGGCCGCTTCGCCGCGTGTCGGTATTCGGCCGGGACCGCTCGCGCGCTTCGGCGTTGGCGGAACGGCTGCGGCCGGAGTTCCCGTCGGTGACGGTGCGCGTGGCCCGCGACGCGGCGGACGCGGTGTCCGATGCGGACGTCGTCTGTTGCGCTACGTCATCGGCGACTCCTCTCTTCGGTGTCGATGACTTGCCGGAACGGGCTCATGTCAACGCGATCGGGTCGTACCTGCCTTCCATGCGGGAGCTTCCCGCGGAGTTGCTGGCCACCGCGGGGTGTGTGGTGGTGGATCAGGTCGGTGCGGTGCTGTCGGAGGCGGGTGAGGTGATCCACGCCGTCTCCGCCGGGCTTCTCGATCGGGGGACGCTGGTCGAGCTGGGGTCGGCTTTGGGGCGGCCTCCGGGGGTGGGTGGGCGGACGGTGTTCAAATCCGTTGGGCTTGCGGTGCAGGACTGGGCCATCGGGCGGCTGCTGGGCGAGGCGATGGGGGTGTGGCCTTAGGCCCGGGTCGGCGGGGGTGTGGCGGGACGAGGGCGCGCCACCCAGGAGCGAGTCCCGCCGCTGGGGACCCGTACCCAGACGGACGACACGCGTACCCAGGTGGACGACACGCGCCCGGGAGCTGGGCTGCCGGGGAAGGCGCGGAACGGGACGGGGCATCGGCGGACGGGGTGGCGCGGGTAGATGGGCGGAGGGCCTTCGGTGGTCGGCGCGTTGAACGGCGGGCGTGTGGAGTGGCGGGAGGGGCTGGGTGGCAGGTGCATTGGGTGGGCCGAGAGCCTTGGGCGGCGGGTGCGTCGGGTGGCGGGGGCGTTGGGTGGCCGAGGGGCGCGTTGGGTCGCCGAGGGCGTCGGGTGGCGGGGGCGTTGGGTGGCCGAGGGGCGCGTTGGGTCGCCGAGGGTGTCGGGTGGCGGAGGCGTCGGGTGGTGGGCCTGGGGGTCGCCGGGGCGTGGGTGGTGGGGGCGTTTGGTCGGGGAGGCCGCGGGTAGCCGGGGTGTTGGGGTGGTTGCCTGCTGTGGTGGGTGGGCGGCGGAGAGCAACGGGAGCGGCCGAACGGCGCAATCTTGGGTCGGACGCGTTTGATCTGTCACCCGATCCGGGAATTTTCGCGGCATGTCTCCTTGGCGAACCACCACCAGACGGAACACGGCCGTGCGGGTCATCACGGCGATCGGCGCGATCTTCGCGGGGATCGAAGTTCTCTACATGATCATGGTGCTCGCCGGCGCGAACGCCGGCAACGCCTTCTTCCAGTTCATCAAGTCGCTGGCGGTTCCTCTCGCGTTGTTCTGGCCCGGCTTGTTCCCGGTGGACAGCCCCAGCCTGGCCGTGATCCTCGACTACGGCCTGGCCGCGGTGTTCTGGCTGGTCGTGACCGGCATCATCGCCCGCTTCGCGGGACGGTGACCGAAGGCGGACCACCCGCCGTCGCCGCCGCCGGTCGCCTTCGGCGACACTGGACGGATGAGCGACGGCAGGTGGTTCGACGGCTGGTCACCCTGGCCCGAGCTGGCCGACCTGGCCGCGGCCGGGCGTTCCCTGCTCCCGAACGTCCCGGTCACGCCGGCCGCCCTCGTGCGCACCGTCACCGAGCAGCTCGTCGGCCGCCGGCTGACGGCGAAGGTGGGCGACCGCGAAGTCGGCCTCACCCTCGCCGCACTCGACTACCCGGCCGACAGCCTCCGGCTGGCCACCGGACGGCTCGGCGACGTCCGGATCGTCGCCGAGGACGTCGACTGGCCCGACAGCGAAGCAGCGGACGACGAGAAGCCCAGCAGCATCCCGCTGCGCCGCGTCACCGTGCTCGCCGAAGACGTCCGCCTCCGCTCGCTGCCCACCCCGGCCGCCAAGCCCGCGCGGGTGCAGCTCGGGATCGCCGTGTCCGCCGACGTGCTGCGGGACCGGGTGGCGAAAGCCCGCCCCGGGATCGTCGCCACCCCGGCCGGCAGCGGGCTGCTGCAGATCCGCTGGGCCAAGCGCCCGCACTGGGGCCACCTGACGCTCCGCCCGCAGGTGGCGGACGACGCCGTGGTGCTCGTGCCGCAGACCCTCCACATCGGACGGCGGCAGCTGCGCCCACCCCGCGCCTTCCACCCCATCGTGCTTCCCCTGCCGGAACTCCCGCCCGGCCTGAAACTGACCAAAGTGGAGCCGCGGCATGACGAACTCGTGCTGCACACCGTGGCGGAGGAATGGCCGGAGCGCCTCTCCCGCATTCCCCTGCCGGACCTGCTGAGCTGGCTGACCACCGCCGCGATGACCCTGACCCTGCCGAACCTCGGTACCCGTTCATGACTTCTCCTCTCCGACGAGTGCGACAACGACCACGCTACTCGAACGCGCGTTCGAACATCATCACTCACAGGTGTGGAGATCAGGCGTCGCGATCCCGCAGGTACCGCGTGTGGTCGGCCTGCCGGTCGACCTCCGCCGCGTAGAACCGCTCGGCCACCCGGTGCGCCTCCGCCTCGAGCAACCCCAGCTGCGCCACCAGTTCTTCACCCGCACCGGCCCGCCGAGCCGCGAACCACCACGGCAGGTTGAGGTAGGTTTCCAGCGACAGCGGCAAATCGGTGCCCGCCAGCCGCACGACGGCGTGCTGCAGATCGGGGTCGGCCGAGAGCCGCGAGGGCCGGGAGAGCAGGTCGCGCAGCACTACCGCGATCCGGCGCACGGTGTCCACAGAGGACGCGGGCATCCGGGAAGCCTGCGCCGAGACCACGGCCTCGAGCGCGTCCAGCGACTGCCGCAGCTCACCGGAGGTGTCGGGGACGAGCCGCACCTTCTCCCCCGGCGCCAGCAGCGCCCCGGCCGCGTAGAGCGCCGCCACGACGAACGGCCAGAACCACCCGGCCACCCCGGTCAGGTACAGCCCGACGCCGATCAGCCCGCCGACGCAGCCGGCGAGGTTCTTGGTCGACCCCAGATAGCGCAGCATCATTGGTACCCGCGAATCTCCTGGAACACCTGCGAAAGCTGGACGTTGCGCGCGTCGAACACCTTGCCGCCGGTCCGCGTCGCGACCTGGGTGAGCTCGTCGCTGCTGCCTTCGCCGAACAGGACCGTGAACACCGGAACCTGGTTCACCGTGGGCGGCAGCGACCCGAACGACCCCAGGAAGCCCCCCAGCGACGAGCCGTTCGCGTTCTCACCGTCGGTCATCAGCACGATGGAGGTGAATCGGTCCGGATCCGCGGCCGTCAGCGGCTCGAGCACCTGGTACGCCCGCGAAAGGCTGTCGTAGATCGCCGTTCCGCCGCGCGCCTCGAGCCCTTCGGCGAACGTCTTGATGCGCACCAGCTCGGCCGCGGGGTTCTCGGCCGGCACGGTGAACGTCTGCGGTGCGCCCGGTCCGGTGTTGAACGGCAGCATCGTCACCTCCTCCCGGCTCCGGAACCGCCGGAACCGGCCGGTCAGCGACGTGTCCGCGCCGGTCAGCCCGACCAGCGCGGCCCGCAGCGAGTCGATCCGCGAACCCGCCATCGACCCGGACGTGTCGAGCACGTAGAGCGTCCGCGAGGGCCGCCGGAGCTTGTCGAAGTACGCCGAGAGCAGCGCGTCGACCGCCTGTTGCGTCGCCGGGAACGGCAGCTCGACGAGGTCCCGCTGCGTGAACTGCGGCCCCAGCGCGACCCCGGGCACGACCGGACGCCGTCCGGTGGTCTCCATGATCCGCTGCTGCACCGCAGGAGTCCGCAGGTGGTCGGTGAGCCGCTGGTGGGCCGAACGCGCGTCGGAGCCGGCGGAAGCCAGCAGGGTGAGCGGGTAGTCGGCGGTGACGACGCCGTCGCTCGGGTAGATCAGCGTGAGCGGCGCGGGCAGCTTCCCGGACGCGTTCGCCGACAGCAGCACGGACTCGTAGTTGATCAGCCCGTCAACCGGGTCCGGCCCGGTCGCGCGCCGGACGTACGCGTCCGACAGCCAGCCCGAGGAACCCGCCGAAAGCGCCTGTGCGCTGAAAAACTGCGTCAGCTGCGGAGTCACCGAAGCGATCTGCTGGGCGTCGATCGCGTTGCCCGCGCCCGCCAGCGCCGATGCGACGCCGACCAGCGCCGAGAACCCGGAGTTCGACGCCGACGGGTCCGTCATCCCGTAGCTGAACGCCTTCTTCCCGGCCTGCGCGGCGATTTCGCCCCAGCTGACCGGCTTTCCCGCCCAGCCGAGCCGTTGCACCACCGGCGCGGCCAGCCCCAGCACCACCGGCGAGCTCATGATCTTGACCTGGTTCCCGAGCCGCTTCGCCGCTTCGGGAATGCCGGCGGGGTACCGGTTCGACGAGAACCACACGGCGTCGTACTTGCCGTCGACGCTGCCGTTCGCCAGCGCTTCGGCCCCCTCCAGCGTCCCGGTGAAGGTGAACTTGACCGTCACTCCGGTGGCGCGCGCGGCTTCGTCGAGCACCGGCTGCAGGTCCGCCAGTTCGCTGCCCGCGAGGATCCGCAACACGCCCGGCTCGGGCTCCCCGAGCGGTGCGGACGACGGTTCGGAACACCCCGCCAGCAGCAGCACGCCCACCAGGAACGCCAGGAACTTCCTCATGCTTCCCCCTCGTGCGAACGCCGCAGGTGGTCCTCGGCGCGGCGGATCTCCCCGGACAGCGACTCGACGGTCGCGGCCATGGTGCGGACGGCGTCGGCGCGGAACCCGTCGATCGCGTCGATCGAGGCGTAGATCCGGTCGAAGGACGCGCGGATCGTCTCGGTCGCGACGGCCGGGTCGCTGCTCGCCTTGCGGATCTCCGCGGACTGCAGGTCCAGCAGCTCGGTGTTGGCGCGGATCAGCCCGTCGGTGGTCGCCTGCAGCGCCGCGACCTCGTCGAGGACGTCCCGCTGGCTCGCCAGCGCGCCGCTGACCAGCAACGCGACCCGCAGCGCGGACACCGTCGTCGACACCGCGCGTTCGACGCCGCGGATCAGCTCGTCGTTGTTCTTGCGCACCAGGTCCAGCGCGAGGTAGCCCTGCGCGCTGACCGCCAGCTGCGTCAGCAGGTCCTGGTACCGCTGCCGGATCGGGTACAGCACGTCCGCGCGCAACGCGTTGGCGCGCGCGGGATCCGTCAGGTCGAAGACGCCGGCCTGCGCTTCGATCGCGCCGTCGACGGCCTCGGCGAGCGCGGCCGCTTCGGCGAGCTTTCCCATCACCTGCCACAGCCGCTCGCGTTCGCGCTTGATCGAGGCGTTGTCGCGACGCAGGACGTCCTGGCGGCCGCGCAGGTCGACGACCAGGGCGTTGACCGGCTCGTTCGCCGCCCGGTAGCGGTCCAGCGCCCGCTTCGCGCCGGCCGCGGCCGGGAACATGCCCAGCAGCTTGCGGCCGGTGAGCGGCAGCTTCGCCGGGTCGAGCTCGGCGACGGTCCGGCGCAGGCTCGCGAGGCTCGTCGTGACGCCGTCCTGCGGCGACACCGCGCTGCGCAACGACCGGTCGAGCATCGTCCCCGCGACGCCGGCCGCGGCGCGCATGTCGGCCTCGCCGACGGCCAGCAGCTCGTCCAGGAGGTCGGTGAACTCCGGTGACCGGACGTCGAGGGCTTCCAGCCGGGACGCGAACTCCGCGGCGCGAACGGAGACTTCCGACCGCGTCTCGGAACTGAGCGTGATCAGCCCGGCGGCGCGCTCGGCGGGGATCGCGGTGACCGGCTCGGGCGGGGTGAGGGCGAAGTCCATGTCAGTACTGCTTGCCGACGGCGTCGAGCAGCCGTTCCAGGGTCTCGAACGACGGCGGCTCGACGGCGTCCACCAGGTCGGCCGGCACGTGGGCCGGCGCGGCGACCTCGGCGAACAGCTTCGGATCGGTCGTGCGGAAGCCGAAGGTCGCGGCGAGCCTGCCCAGCTCGGGGTCGGTCGCGAGGAGCTGCCCGACCTTGTCGCCGTCGCCGGTCAGCGGCACCAGCGTGTGCTTCGAGTAGACCGTCGGGGCCGTGTAGAGCATCCGCATGTCGGGCCGGATCGAGCCGTCGCCGCGCAGCACCCGGTCGACGAACTGCGACTCGTAGATCAGCGCCAGCGGCGTCTTCCCCATGCCGGCCGACAGGTAGTCCTCGAACGGGCCCTTCGGTGCTGTTCTGCGTGTAGCCCTGGTCGAGGAACAGCTTCGCCACCGACGGCAGCACCTTCGCCTCCTGGTCGGGCGCGCTGACGACGGCGTTCCCGTTGGCCACGAAGGAAACGATCGACAGGTACATCGCCGCGGAGTTCGACTCGCGCGGGTCGGTCGTGGTGACGAGGACGTTCTTGCGGGCCGGGTAGGCGGTGTTGCCGGGCAGCTGGTCCCAGCGTGTCCCGGCCTTCGCCAGGTCGAGGTACTTCGCGATGTCGAGGACGTCGTAGTCGCCGGCGCCCTTGTGCACGACGCCGTTGGCCCGCAGCAGGGCGACGATCGGTTCGAAGGAGGCGACGGCCATCGGCGACTGGAACGGCGTGTGGACGGTGGTCACCTTGCGGTCGCGCTGGATCTTCTGCGCCGCGGGCGACGACGACGGGAACGCGAAGGCGTACTTCCCGAGGTCGACGGTCGTCGCGATCTGCCGCGACCCGGCCGTGTCGACCTCGACCTTCAGGCCGTGCCGGGCGAAGGCGTCGACGACGCGCCGGTCGGTGAAGAAGGCCTGCTTCTCCGAACCGATCACCCCGCGCACGGTCGTGGTCGAGCCCGCGGCGCTGTCGTCGCCGCGGCCCCAGATGATCACCCCCACGACGGCCAGCACCAGCACCACGGCCAGTCCGATCGACACCCGGCGTTTCACGAGCACTCCCCTCAGCCGCCTTCGCCCATTGGACGCGGGAGCGAGCCGGTTCGAAGTGAACGGCGGGTGAAGGAACGGTCTCAGGTCACCGGGAACCAGGTCCCGGACGCCCATTCCGTGTCGCCCCAGGCCTTTCGCTCGTCGGCGCGTGGATCGAGCACCAAGTCGGTGTCTTCCCGGAAAACCAGCACCGGCCGGAGTTCGGGGCCGTAGGGCGGCCATTCGGGACCGTCCGCGTCCGCGACGCCGTCCCGGATGAAGCGCACCCAGGCGCGGTGGATGAGCAACGCCGCGCTTTCCCGCTTCGGGTTGACGGCGGAACCCTGCGACGCGAGCGGCAGCGGCGTCTTCCACGCCATGGTGGTTTCGGTGCCGTGACCGCCGTCGAGCTGCTCGGGCACGCCGGGCGCGGCGATGTCGATGCGGTAGCGGTACACGGGCGCGTGCACGGACTGCGCGTCGGCGAGCCGCTGCGTTGGGATGCCGTAGCGTTCGTCGCCCATGGCGGCGATCTTCGCGGCCTGCAGGTCGGGGACGCGGCGAAGGTACGTCTCGAGCAGCTGCGTAGCCCCGGAATCGCCGAGGATGCCCGTGAGCACACCGGACGCCGGCGCCGTCGCGACGTCGTCGCCGAGCATCAGCGCGTACGTGCTGCCTTCGTTGCTGTTGCAGCCGATCAGCAGCGGGATCCCGGCCGCGCTCCCCCGCCGGATCGGCTCGATCGGGACCTCGGGCAGCACGCGGGGGTGCAGAGTGGGCCGCCAGAGCCACAGCGCCTGGAAGCCGGTGAGGATCCGTTCCTGGGCCTCGACGAACTCCTTGGCGGGCAACGCCCGGAGCGCGTCCATGTCGTGGCAGCCGACTTCGTCCAGCAGCCGCCGGGCCAGCGCCGTCCCGGCCTCTGGCGTCGCGACGTGGTCCGCGCCGCCGGAGCTGCTGATGGCCTGGGCGAACAACCCCTGGCCCAGGGGGCTGCCCAGGAGGTTCCCGACGCTCTTCGCGCCCGCGGACACGCCGTAGACGGTGATGCGCTCGGGGTCGCCGCCGAACGCGGAGACGTTGCGGCGCACCCACTTCAGGGCCTCGACCTGGTCGAGGAAGCCGCACACGCCGGCGTCCGCTTCGGACCCGCCGAAGATCCCGGCGAGGTGCAGGAAGCCGAGCGAGCCGAGCCGGTAGTTGATGGTGACGACGACGATCCCGGCGCGGGCGAACTCCTCGCCGTCGCCCAGCTGCTCGCCGTGTCCGACGCGGTAACCGCCACCGTGCAGCCAGAACAGCACCGGCCAGCCGCGCTCGGGCGCCGGGCCGTCCGGCGTGCAGACGTTGAGGTACAGGCAGTCTTCGTCGCAGACGGCAGCCGGGTTCATCGGGTCCGGCGCCTGCATCGCGTGCGGCCCGTACTCGGTCGCGACGTGCACACCGCCGGACAGCGACGGCGGCTGCGGCGCCCGCCACCGCAGCTCGCCGACCGGCGGGCGGGCGTACGGGACG
>NZ_JBSGJD010000251.1:0-13902 GCF_053605405.1 Amycolatopsis sp. NPDC003861 | reverse complement strand
CCGCCGGTCCCGCCGCGCCAGGCGGGCCGCTCGCTGGCGACGGCGCAGGAGGCGTTGCGGCTGGTGGCGGCGGAGGTCCTCCCGGACGAGCCGCTGACCTGGTGCGAAGACCACCTCGCGACGCTGTGGCTGCGCAAGGAGCCGTTCCTGGTGACGGAGGTGTCCCGGCGTCGTCTCGCCCCGCTGACGGCGTTGACCCCGAAGCAGTACAACCGCCTGGCGGGGACGTTACTCGCGTGGCTGGAGACGTGCGGCAACGTCCGCGAGGTCGCCGACCGCCTCGCGATCCACCCCCAGACGGTCCGCGCCCGCGCCCAGGAGCTGGAGACCCTGTTCGCCGAGATCCTCCGCAACCCGGACGACCGCTTCGAGATGATCCTCGCCCTCCGCGCCACCCTCCCCTGACCCCGTGTCAGAGGGTGGCGAAGTAGGGGCGGGGAAGGTCGGGGAGGTGGGGGGTGCCGAGCTGGACGGTCGTGGCGGGGAGGCCGCGGGAGCGGCGCCAGGCGGCGAAGGCGTCCAGCCAGGCGTCGGCGGTAGCGCGGGAGGTTTCGCCCGGGGCGCCGAACAACGCCGCGGCCGAGGTGGCCAGGAGCCACCAGTCCGGTGGGGTGTCCGCCGTCGCCTCGTGGAGGCGGCGGGCGCCCAGGACGCCGCGGTGCCAGGCGGCCGACGGGTCGTCGGTGAGGACGCCCGCCGCGTGGATGATGCCCCGCAGGGGCAGGCCGTCCGCGGTGGCGGCCGCGACCAGCCGCTCCGCGACCCCCGGCTCGGCGATGTCGCCGGGGATCACCACCGCGTCGGACACCCCGGCATGACGTCCACACAGGACGATCCGGGTGGCGCCCGTCCCGGCCAGCCACCGCGCGGCCGCGGGCCCGAGGCCGCCGGTGACCACGTACGCGCCGGGCCCGGTCGGCACGTCGGCCGCGAACGGGACGCGCGCCAGCCGTGCCGCGTACCGGACGTCGTGCCGCCAGCGGACTTCGTCGTCCGGGGCGTCCGAGCGCAGCTCGCGCACCAGGACGTCCACATCGGACCGCGCGTCGACGTCGACCAGGCTCGCCCGCAGCTGCGGCCGCTCGACCGCGAGCACCCGCACCAGCCCGCGCAGGAACGCCAGCCCCGGCTCCCCCGCTGCCTGCGTGACCAGGTGGAACCGGACGCCGAAGCCGAGCCGCGCGACCACCGACGACACCGAAAGCAGCAGCTCCTGCGCGGCCTCCGGATCGTGGTAGGCATACGGCGATCCGGCGAGGAAGACCACGCCGCGCACCGGCCGTTCGGCCAGGAAGCCGGGCAGCTCGCCGAGGTCGTCGCGCGGCAGCGACAGCGCGTCGTCGCCCGCCGCGGCCAGGGCCAGGGCGAGCGCGACGGCCCGGCCGAGCGCCGCCGGGTGCTCGTCGGTGAGCAGCAGCCACGCTCCCGGACCAGCAGGCGAGAAAGGTGGCAACGGCACCTCCGGCCAGGTCACCTCGAACGACGACGTGGCGAACGGGACGCCCGGCGACAGCGCCCGCTCGGCCGGCCCGGTCACCACAGGCCGTCCCCGATGGAGGACTGCAGCACGACGACTCGGCGCAGCGTCAGCCCGTGCCGCGTGGACACCGCATGCCGCACCGCCCGCTCGACCTCGCCGCGCGGCGGGACGACGCCGTCGGCCAGTTCGAGCACCACCACGGCTTGGCCACCGGGTACGGCGAACGCCGACGCCGCGCGCGGCCGGATCGCCGGGTGCGCCTGCTCGGCCGTCGCTTCGAGGTCCTCCGGGCGGTGCCCGGCGACGAAGCTCCGGCCGGTGACGCACAGCTCGCCCGAGGCGTCCAGAAAGCCCTGGTCACCGGTCCGCAGCCACCACCGCGGCTCGTCGTCGCCGACGATCCGGGCGCAGAAGACCCGCGCGGACTCCTCGGGCCGCCGCCAGTAGCCGCGGGCGACGTTCGGCCCGCTGACCCAGATTTCGCCGACCGGCCCCCGTCGTCCGTCGCGGTCGACGATCGCGACCTGCTGGCCGACCGGCCGTCCACAAGCGACCAGAGCGGTCGCTTCGGCGACGACGTAACACCCCGGCAGCGCCGCGGGAGCGGCCGCGTCGTTCACCACGGGCCGGCCGGTGACGATCGGGACCGCCACCCCGAGCACCAGCCCCAGCGGATCGCTCGGCGGCAGGCTCACCACGGTGGTCCGCCCCACCACCTGCGCGACCTGCCGGGCATTGGCCACGACGTTCGCGTGCGTGACCATCACCCCGCGCGGGTACTGCAGGTACGCGATGTCGTCGGGCACCGCCGGATACGAGGTGAAGCCGGGCGCGTCCGGAACGCCGTCCACGGCGAGCACCCGGTGCCCGCAGGTGTCCAAAGTGGCCAGGAACCGCCGGATCGCGGGCACGGTGGCCGCGGTCGCCAGCACGATCGACGGCTCGGCGTCGGCGAGCACACTCGCCCGGCGGTCCGGCCCCACCGGGATGGCAACCAGCCCGGCCCGCAGCGCGCCGAGGAACGCGACGACGTAGTCGGGCGACGGCTCGATGAGGATCGCCACCCGCTGCCGCGGCTCGGTGACCCGGCGCAGGGCCGCGGCGACGGCGGTGACGCGCCGGTCCAGCTCGGCCCAGGTCACGGTGACCGCCGGAGCGGTCCAGGTCATCGCCGGCGCGTCGCCCGCCGCCGCGGCGCGGCCGGCCAGCAGCTCGGAGAGGGTCATGGGGTCCTCGCGCATGGTCAGGCCGCGGACATCCCGGTGACGCGCCACTTCCCGGCGACGCGCTCGGCCGTGACGCTCAACTGGGCGGCGCCGGTGCTCCGCTGGCCGTCGCCGCGCGTGCCGGTCTGGTCGAGGAACACCAGCAGCGCCGCGCGGTCGCCGTCGAGGAGCTTCACCCCGGACGCGACGGCGGTGGACGTCACCACGAGCTTCTGCTCGGCCGCCAGCTTCCGGACCTGCCCGAAGAGCTGTTCGTATTGCGCGAGCGCAGGCCCGGTCAGGACGTCCTTCGCCGCCTGTTCGCTCTTGGCCGGATCGTCGTAGCGGTAGGAGAAGACCGTGCCGAGCGCCGCGCTGACCTGCTTCGCGGCTTCACCCGTGCCGGCGACATCGGACAGCGCGCTGTTGTGCGCGACCACTGCCTGCGTGCTCCGCGCTTCGAGGGTGAACCACACCGCGAGGCCCGCCATGAGCACGGCCACCACCGCGGGCACCACCCACACCCGCCGCCGTGCCCCGGTGGTCGTGAGTGGTAACGCGGGTTCTAACCCGCCTTGCCACTCACGACCGTCCGGGTCCGAGTGGTGGCGACCGGCGACCTTCACCGGGCGCTTCTTCGTCACTGTCTTCACGGTGCCTCCCCCACGGGTACCTGGCCGAGGCCGGTGACGCGCCAGCCGCCCGGCCCGCGGGTCAGGTCGGCCTGGAACCGGTTGCGTTTGGTCACGGCGTCGCCGCCGTCGGGCGCGACGACCAGTTCGACCGAGGCGATCAGCTTCGCCGTCCCCGCCCCGGTGTCCACTTCGGTCACCGCCGCGTCGGTCACCTTCCCGGTGGTGACGGTCTTCGCCTGGGCGATCCGGTCGAGGCTGCCCTGCCGGTCGGCCGCCAGCTCGTCGTGCAGCGCGCCGCCGGAGAGGTCCAGCCAGTGCTGGTACCCGGGTGCCGCCTGCCGGTAGTCCAAAGTGGTCAGTCCGGCGACCGCCGTCCGGCCCTCCTGCAGGGCCTCTTCCCGGACGACCGCACGCGCGACACCGTCGTCGTGCGCCGCCTGCCACCAGGTGAACCCCGACCACCCGGCCGCGACGGTCGCCAAGACCGCGGCCACCCACACAAGCATCCTCACGGCCGTCCTCCCGGTGCGTTCTGCGAACCCCGCACGTTCGTCGGGTCGCCCTTCGGCAGCGCACAGCGCGCGGCCGTGTTCAGCGGGCGGACCGACGTGTCCAGACCGTTGCGGTACGACGTCGGGTACCCGGTGGTGCACGGCGGTGGATCGAAGAAGGTCAGCGACAGTCCGATGTGGACCCCGTCCGGCCGCACGATCGTGCCGGCCGCGGCCACCGCCTGCGGTGCGGTGATCAGCAGCTGGCGGATCCCGTCCTGCCGCGCTTCCAGGACGTCCGCGGTGGTCAGCAGGTTCGCCAGCAACACGCCGAGGTTCGGCCCGGCGTCGCGGATCAGCGCGCTGACCTCGTTCGCGGCCGCGGGCACCGCCGGGATCAGGGTCCGCAGGTCGCCGTCGGACGCCTTCAGCGTCGACGCCAGCAGTTTCGCGTTGACGCCGAAGTCGCGGATCGCGCCGGCCTGCTGCACCTGGGTGTCGAGCACGGTGTGCGCGTCGGTGACGAACCGGGTCAGCGGCGCGACGTGCGCGCTCGCCGCCTGCACGAACTCGATGCCGCGGCCGACCAGCTGGTCCAGCGCCGGGCCGGCGTCGGACGTCGCGTTGTACAGCTCGTCGACGACCGTGCGCAGGGCGGGCTTCGGCACCGAGTTCGCGAAGGAGTCCACTGTCGACAGGACGACGTCGACCGGCAGCGGGATCTTCGTGTCGGCCTGGGTGATCACCGAACCGTCGTGCAGCTTCGGGCCGCTGTCCACCCGCGGCCGCAGGTCGACGTACTGCTCGCCGACGGCCGACCGGTCGGCGACGACGGCTTCGGTGTCGGCCGGGACGGGTGCGGTGCCGGAGTCGATCTCGAGGTCGGCTTCCATCCCGGCCGGGGTGAGCCGCAGCTCGCCGACGCGGCCGATCGGCACGCCGCGGTAGGTGACCTCGGCGTTGGTGAAGATGCCGCCGCCGGTCGGGAACCGGGCGGTCACGGTGTAGCCGCGGTCGAAGAACACCTTGTCGAGGCCCGCGTAGGTGGCCCCGACGTAGGCGACGCCGACGACGGCGATGACCACGAAGATCGTCACCTGCACGCGCACGAACCGGGTCAGCATCAGTGGCCTGCTTTCAGGAACCCGTTGAGGTAGTCGCCGCGGATGGTGTCCAGGGCGGCGTCCGGGAACGGGAAGGTGAAGATCATCTCCATCGCCTTCGGCAGTTTGTCGCCGGAGTCGGCCAGCCGCCGCAGCACCGGCTCCAGCGCGCGCAGGTCCGCGACGAGGTCGTCCTTGCTGCGGTTCACCGTGTCGACGGCGACCGAGGTCAGCCCGTCCAGGGACTTGAGCATCCCGACGAGTGCTTCGCGCTGCTGGTTGAGCACGCCGATGCCGGGGGTGAGCCCGTTGAGCGTGGTGGTGATCCGGTCGGTGTGCGCGTTCAGCGTCGCCGCGAGCTTGTTGACGCTCTCGATGGCCCGGGTGATCTCGTTGCGGTGCTCGTCGAGCCCCTTCACAAAGGTGTCCAGATTGGACAGCAGGGAGCGCGCCGCGGTCTCCTTGCCCCCGAGGGCGTCGTTCAGCTCGTGGCTGATGTTCTGGACCTGCGCGACACCGCCGCCGTTGAGCAGCAGCGACAACGCGCCGAAGACCTCCTCGATCTCGGGCGTCAACGTCGACTGGTCCGGGGGGATGGTGGCGCCGTCGAGCAGCCGGCCCGACGGCGTCGCGTCGTCCGGCGGGGCGAGTTCGACGAACTTCTCGCCGAGGATGCTCGCCTGCCGCAGCCGGGCGACGGCGTTGCCGGGCAGGTCGACGTCGCCGTTGAGCAGCAGTTCGACGACCGCGCTGTGCCCGTCGGGCGCCAGCTCGACCTTGACGACCTGCCCGACCGGGACGTCGTTGACCTTGACCCCGGACTGCGGGACCAGGTCCAGCACGTTCGTGAAGCCCGCGGTCACGTGGATCGGGTGGTCGCCGAGCGCGGCGCCGCCCGGCAGCGGGATGTCGTAGACGCTCACGCCGCTGCCGCAGCCGGTGGTGACCAGCGCGAGCGTCACGACCGCGGCCAGCTTGACGAGGGATCTCATTTCGGCTCCGCGAATTCGAGGAGGTTGCCGCGGCCGTCGATGGTCCCGTTCGCCTGGTCGTAGGCGCCCAGGAGGTTCGTCAGGGCGTTCGGGGCCGCCTGCAGTGCTTCGGAAAGCGAGTCCTTCTGGTTCACCAGCACCTTGGTGACCTCCGCGAGTTTGTCCACATCGGACTGAACGCGCCCCCGGTTGTCCTTGATGAACCCCTGCACGACGCTCAGCGCCTGGGTCAGTTCGGTCAGCGCGCCGGAGAACTGGTCACGCTGGTCGGCCAGCACCTTGCTCAGTGAAGCGATCTGCGCGATGGCCTGCTTGACCTGGCCGTCGTTGGCGGCGAGCATCGCGGTGAACTTGCTGATGTTGTCGACCGAACCGAACAGGTCGTCCTTCGAGTCGCTCGCGGCGCGCGCGAACTCGCCGAGGTTCTTGATGGCCGTGCCGATGTGCTGCCCGGTGCCGTTCAGGTAGTCCGCCGACCGGGTCAGCACCTCGCTGACCGCGCCGTCCTTGTTGGCGCCCTGCGGCCCGAGCGCGGACATCAGCTGGTTGAGGCTGTGCAGCAGGTCGTCGACCTCGACCGGGGTCGCCGTGCGCTCCCGCGGGATCGACGCGCCGTCGGGCAGCTGCGGCCCGCCGCGGTAGACGGGTGTGAGCTGCACGTACCGGTCGGCGACCAGGCTCGGCGTGATGACGACGGCCCCGGCGTCCGCCGGCAGCTGGACCCCGGGCTTCAGGGTCATGGTCACCTTGACATCGGTGCCGTTGGGTTCCACTTTGGACACCGAACCGATCGCGACACCGAGGACGCGGACGTCCGAGTTCGGGTAAATCCCCACGGCAGCGGTGAAGTACGCGGTCAGCGTCCGCTCGGCCGGTGCGGTCACGACCGGCCAGGCGGCCGAGACGACGAGCGCGAGCACGACACCGAGCGCGAGGGCCCGCAATCGCGTTCGCCGGCGCGCCTCGGCGCCCAGGTCGATCAGCTGGTGGGCCATCAGCGTCCCCCGTTCTTCGGTGGCTGGCAGCTGCCCGGCGTGGTGCCGGTGGGGATCAGCCCGCAGATGTAGGTGTCGATCCACCGGCCGTTGCCCACGGCGTTGCCGAGCAGCCGGTAGAACGGGCCGGCCAGGCGGAGGCTGTCCTCCAGCTTCCCCTGGTTCTGCTGCAGCACCGTCGCCACGCGCTCGAGCTGGTCGAGGGCCGGCCCGAGCGTCTTCTGGTTGTCCGCGACCAGCCCGCGCAGCTGGATCGAAAGGTTCTTGATGCCGGTGAACAACTTCGCGATCGCATCCTTGCGGGCGTTGAGTTCGGTCAGCAGGGTGTTGCCGTCGCGGATCAGCGCCTGGATCTGGTCGGACCGCTGACCGAGCGTTTTCGAGACCTGGTTGGTGTTCTGGAACAGCTTCACCAGTTCTTCGTCCCGGGAAGCCAGCGTCTGAGACAGGGCCGCGATCCCGGTGAAGGCCGTTCTGACGTCGCTGGGAGCGGACGCGCCGAGCGTGTCGGACAGCACCCGGAACGCCTGCGCGAGCTGGTCGGTGTCGATGGCCCCGACCGTGCTCGCCAGGTCGTTGAACACGGCGGTGACGTCGTAGGGCGAGCTGGTGCGTTCGGCCGGGATCGGCTGGTCGGGGTTCAGCTCCGCGTTGCCGACCGGGTCGAGCACCAGGTTCTTCTGTCCCAGCAACGTCTTGATCTTGATCGCCGCCGTGGTCCGGTTGCCCACCCAGGTGTCGCGGACCCGGAACAGCACCTCGACGTGGTCGCCGGCCAGCCGGACGTCGGTGACCTCGCCGACCTTCACCCCGGCCACCCGGACCTCGTCGTTCGGCTTGAGCCCGGCCGCCTCGTGGAACTCCGCTTTGTAGGTGGTGCCGCCGCCGATGAGCGGCAAGTCGTCGGAGAAGAAGGTGGCGCTGCCGATCAGGGCCATGACCAGCGCGGTCACCGCGCCGACGGCGATCGGGTTGCGGCTGCGGAACGGTTTCACCGGCACCTCGCAGCCGTGACGGGGATGCCCGGCGGTGGTCCGCCCGGGGCCGGTTTTGCGTCGGTCTGCACCGAGCACAGGTAGAAGTTCGCCCACGAACCGTAGGAGAAGAGCGTGCCGATCCGGTCGAGCTTCTTCGGGAGGTTGTCGATGAACTGCTGGAACACCGGGGTGTTGTCGGCCAGGTTCTTCGACAGATCGCCGAGCGCAACGACGCTGTCCTTGAGCGGCTGCCGCCCCTGCTCCAGCAGCCCGGCCGTGGCGGTGGTCAGCTCGCCGAGGCCCCCGATGGCCTGCCCGATCGGCTTGGCGTCCGCGGCGAGGCCGGTGACCAGCTGAGCGGTGGTGTCGACGAGCGTGTCGAACTGGTCGCCCTGGGCGTTCAGCGTGTCGAGGACGGTGTTGAGGTTCCCGATCACCTGGCCGATCAGGGCGTCCTTGCCGGCCAGGGTGGAGGTCAGCGACGCGGTGTGCCGCAGCAGGCTGTCGATCGTGCTGCCCTCCCCCTGCAGGACCTGGATGATCTCGAACGACAGCTGGTTGACGTCGTTGGGCGACAGCGCCTGGAAGAGCGGCTTGAAGCCGTTGAACAGCGCCGTGAGGTCGAGCGCCGGCCTGGTCCGGTCCAGGGGGATCTGTGCGCCTTCGGCCAGCGTCGGCGAGGTGTCGGTGGCGCCGGGGTCGACCGCGAGGTACCGCTGGCCGACCAGGTTGCGGTAGCGGATGGTGACCGACGCCGACGCGGTGAGCCGGTGCGTGCGGCCGACCGAGAACTCGACGTCGGCGAGTCGGCGTTCGACCACCCGCACGGAGTCGACCTGGCCGATCCGGACGCCGGCCATCCGCACCTCGTCGCCGGGGTTGACCGAGGTCGCGTCGGTGAAACGGGCGGTGTAGCCGATGGTCGCGCCGACGTTCGAGTTGGCGATGGTGATGGCGAGCACGGCCGTCGCGGCCGCGGTGACCAGGAAGAAGATCAGCCCTTTGACGGCCGGTCCGGTGATGCTCCTCATCGGACGGTCACCTCCGTTCCGCGCAAAGCCGGTCCGATGAGGACGCTGCTCCAGTCCGGCACCTCACCGAGCGTCGGACGCAGCAGTTCCGCGACCAGCTGCCGTTCGCCCGGCGAGTTCGCGGGGCCGAGATCACCGTCCGCCGGGCCTGCGGCCGCCGCGCCGCCGCCGTAGCACTTCGGCCCGCCGGTGGCGTCGAACCGCGGGGTGTCCCGGCCGGGGACGTACTTCTCGCGCGGGTCCTGGACGGTGAGCGTCACGTGCAGGCCCGGTTCGTTCGTGCCCTTGCCGAGAGCCTTCTCCATCTGGGGTTTGAGCCGGTCGACCGCGTCGAACAGGCACGGGAACTCGGGCGAGTAGCGCGCCAGCAGCTCCAGCGTCGGCCGGCTCGCCGCCGAGACACCGATGAGGTTGTCCTTGTTCTTGCGCAGGAAGTCGTTGAGGTGCCCGGTGGCACTGGTGACGCTCGCGTAGAGGTTGTCGAGGTCCGCGCGAGTGTCCACAATGGTCTTCGCGGTCGTCGAGAGGTCGCTCAGCGCCTGCAGGATGTCCGGCGCGGCCTTCGTGTAGACGTCGGATGCGTCGGCCAGCGCGGTGATGTCGGCCTTGAACTGCGGCATCAGCGGGTTCACCTGGCCCAGGAGGTCCTGCAGCTGCACGATGCTGTCGCCGAGGGGCTTGCCGCGGTTGTCGAGGGCCTGGGAGATCGCGCCGAGCGAGCTGTTCAGCTTCTGCGGCTGGACCGCGCGCAGGAGCGGGAGCAGGTCGCCGAGCACGCGTTCCAGCTCGATGGCGTTGCTGGACCGGTCCTGGGCGATCACGTCACCGGCCCGAAGCTTCCCCTGTGGACTGTCCGGCAGCACGAGGTTGACGTACCGCTCGCCGAACACCGTCTTCGGCAGCAGCCGCGCGGACACGTTCCCCGGCAGCAGCCCGATCTTCGCCGGGTCGAGCGCGAGGTCGATCTCGGCGCCCGCGCGGGTGCTGCGCACCGCCCGGACCTCGCCGAACGGGACGCCCTTGACCTTGACCTCCGCGGTCGGCGCGAGCTGGTTGCCGACCCGGTCCGCCCGCAGCGTCACCAGCTCGGCGTCGTCGAAGTCCTTGTCGTAGATGGCCACCGCGAGCCAGCCGAGCAGGACCAGCACGCCGAGGAAGGCGACCCCGGCGAGCTGCGTGCGGAACCGGCTCATCCGGACACCTTCACCGTGGTCGTCGCACCCCAGATGGCCAGCGACAGGAACAGGTCGAGCACGCTGATCAGCACGATCGACGTCCGCACCGCCCGGCCGACCGCGACACCGACCCCGGCCGGCCCGCCGCTCGCGCGGTAGCCGAAGAAGCAGTGCGTCAGGATCACGCCGACGCTGAAGACGAGCACCTTGCCGAACGACCACAGCACGTCGCCGGGCGGCAGGAACAGCGTGAAGTAGTGGTCGTACGTGCCGCCGGACTGTCCGAAGAAAACGACCGTGGTGAGCCGTGAGCCGAGGTAGGAGATCAGCAGGCCGATGACGTACAGCGGGATGATCGCGATGAACCCGGCGACGATCCGGGTGGTGACCAGGTACGGCATGCTCCGCACGGCCATCACCTCGAGGGCGTCGATCTCTTCGGAGATCCGCATCGCGCCGAGCTGCGCGGTGAACCCACTGCCCACAGTGGACGACAGCGCGAGCCCGGCGACCAGCGGCGCGATCTCGCGCGTGTTGAAGTACGCCGTCAGGAAGCCGGTCATCGCCGAGATGTTGATCTGGTTCAGCGCGCTGAAGCCCTGCAGGCCCACGGTGACGCCGGTGAACACGCACAGCCCGACCATCACGCCGATCGTGCCGCCGATCACCGCGAGCGCGCCGCTGCCGAACGTCACTTCGGCCAGCAGCCGCACGACTTCGCGGAAGTAGCGGGTGACGGCGATCGGGACGGCGGCGAGCGCGCGGGCGTAGAACAGCAGCTGGTCGCCGAGGTCGAACAGCCGGTCGCCGGGTTTGCCGAGGATGGCCACTCAGGTTCCCTTCGCCGGGACGAGCTGCAGGTACAGCGCGGTGAGCACGGTGTTGACGAAGAACAGCAGCAGGAACGTGATGACGACGGACTGGTTGACGACGTCGCCGACGCCCTTGGGCCCGCCCTTCGGGTTCAGGCCGCGGTAGGCCGCGACGACCCCGGCGAGGTAGCCGAAGATGACGGCCTTGATCGAGCTGACGACGAGGTCGGGCAGCTGCGCGAGGGCGTTGAAGCTGGCCAGGTAGGCGCCGGGGGTGCCGCCCTGGACGATCACGTTGAAGAAGTAGCCACCGAGCACCCCTACCACGCTGACCAGGCCGTTGAGCAGCACGGACACCCCGACGGCGGCCTGCACGCGCGGCACGACCAGCCGGTGGATCGGCGAGACGCCGAGCACCTCCATCGCGGCGATCTCCTCGCGGATGCTGCGGGCGCCGAGGTCGGCGCAGATGGCGCTGCCGCCCGCGCCGGCGATGATCAGCGTCGTCACGATCGGGCTGGCCTGCTGCACCACGGCCAGGACGCTCGCCGCGCCGTTGAACTGCTGAGCGCCGATCTGGCTGGTCAGCGAGCCGAGCTGCAGCGAGATGACCGCGCCGAACGGGATCGACACCAGGATCGCCGGGGTGATGGACACGCTGGCGATGAACCAGAACTGCTGGACGAACTCCCGCACCTGGTACGGGCGGCGGAGCATGGCGAGCAGGACGTCGAGACCCATCGCGCACATCCGGCCGAACTCGCGCAGGCCGTTCGCGGCCTTCTCCTGCACCTGGATCGTCATGGCTTGCACCCGGTGCTGAAGCAGCGCAGCTGGAGGTTCGAGACGAAGGTGTTGCCCGGCCCGGAAACCAGGCCGGTGAGCAGCCGGCTGACGTCCTCGTGGCCGACGCACCCGGCGAACTCCGGTGTGGTGAAGGTCGACGTCACCTTCACCGGCGGCGCGGGCAGCGAGATCGGCACCAGCGCCTTGATGGTGACCGCCGCGGGCTGGGCGGTGCGGCAGTCCGGGCCGACGTCGAGGGGTTTGCCGTCCACCCGCACGTCGGAGAGCTTGATGAACACCTTGGCGGTCACGTCCGTGTCGGCGCAGATGTTGGTCTGCGTGGCCTTGCAGTCCTTGTCCTTGCCCGTGTGGACGGTCGCCGTCCCGCTCGCGTCGCCGTCCGGGACGATCTCGACCCGGCCGGTGGTGGGCATGAACCGGAACGCGACGAAGTAGCCGTCCGCCGGCGGGATGGCCAGCTTGCCGGTGATCGGCACGGTGCTCGTGAGACCGCCCAGCGCGCCGTCGAAGGTGCCCGGCGGGAAGGCGATGTCGGAGCCGAGCTTGGCCACGTGGCTCGTGGTCGGCTGCTGCGCGTCCCCGAGGGTGAAGCCGAACGGGATCTGCGTGGCCGCCTGCACCGCTGGGGCGTTCTCGCCCGGCGCGGCTTGCGCGGCGCCGAGCGAGAACGCGGCCACTGCCAGCACGAGCGGCAGGGAGAAACGGATCAGCTTCATCGAGTTCACTTCTTGGTGAGGTTCACGTCCAGCTTGTTGCCGGGGCCGGAGGTGATACCGGTGATCAGGCCGGTGAGGAAGCCGCAGCCGGTGAACTGCGGGATGCCGTAGGTCGCGGTCAGCTTGCCGCCCTTGAGCGGGTCGAAGCCGGGCGCCGAAACGAGCGGCACGTCCGCGGGCTTGACCGTGTGGCACGACTTCGACGACAGGATCGGGAAGCCGAACACGCGGACCTTGGTGAGCTGGACGTCGACCTGGGCGTTCGCCTTGACCGCCCCGGCGGTGAGGGTGCCGGTGATCGCGCCGACCTGGTCGAGCTTCACCGTCGCGGACGCCGGGATGAAGCCGAGGACGCGGAAGTGGACGTCGGACTTCGGCAGTGCGAGCTGGGCGCCGAATTTGCCGGAAGCCGCGTCGAGCTTGGCGTCCAGGGTGCCCGGGCCGAGCGGCAGCGTGGCGTGCAGCTGCTTGAGGACCGACTTGCCCTGCAGGGAGTACTTGACCTCGACGCCGCCGCCCGGCGGGTTCGTCGGCGTGGTGCTCGGGGTCGTCGGCTGGGTGGTCGGGGTGGTGGGCTCGGTCGTCGGCGTGGTCGGTTCGGTCGTCGGGGTCGTCGGCTCCGTGGTCGGCGTCGTCGGTTCCGTCGTCGGCGTCGTGGGCTCCGTCGTGGGGGTCGTCGGCTCGGTCGTCGGCGTCGTCGGCTCGGTCGTCGGCGTCGTCGGCTCGGTCGTGGGAGTGGTCGGTTCCGTGGTCGGAGTCGTGGGCTCCGTCGTCGGGGTCGTCGGCTCCGTGGTCGGAGTGGTCGGTTCCGTCGTCGGGGTCGTCGGCTCCGTGGTCGGCGTCGTCGGCTCCGTCGTGGGAGTCGTCGGCTCCGTCGTCGGGGTGGTCGGCGTCGTGGGCGTGGTCGGGGTGGTCGGCGTCGTCGTGCCGCCCGCCGGCTTGATCTCGAACGTGCCCAGCTGCTGGTTCTGGCCCGGGACCGCGACGCAGTCCGAGGTGAACGTGCCGAGGTCGGTCGGCTGGCCGTCCGCGGTGCGCGGGGTCATCGTCGTGCTGAAGTTCCCGACCGTCACCGACGCGGTGCCGGGGCTGGGGAACGTCACCGCCGGCGCCTTGCCGCTGCTCTTGACGTGGAACGCGCCCGAAGGCGGCACCGGCGTCGAGGCGATCGTCAGCGGGAGGTTCAGGTTCAGCGTCTTGTCGACCGGGTACTTGAGCACGGCCGCGGCCTTCGCCGAGCCGTCCAGCGAAGTGGCGCCGACCAGGGCGAGGCCCTCGGTGGCGGTCTCCGGCACGGTGACGTCGACGTCGAAGGTGATGGGGGTCGACGACGCGCCCGCGACGGCGTTGTCGGGCAGGTTGGTGTCGATCTTCACCGACAGCACCTGGTCGCCGATCAGCGGGAACGGGCAGTTGTAGTTGAGCGTCAGGCTCACCGGCGCGGCCTGGCTCGGGCCCGCCCCGACGAGCGCGACGGTCGCCG
>NZ_JBSGJD010000250.1:0-14149 GCF_053605405.1 Amycolatopsis sp. NPDC003861 | reverse complement strand
TATTGTGAATGGTGTTCATAGTTGTGCTCTTCGGTTATTCCAGCAGCAGCGCGACGACGTCGTCGCGCAGGATCTCGAAGTCGGCGCTGTCGAGCCGTCCGCTGCTGAAGGTGTGCTCTTCCGAGCGGAACAGCTCGTGGCCGTCGCCGTCCACCACGGACATCCCCCGCAGTCGCGTCCGCAGCGCGCGCATCCGATCGCCGAGACCCAGCTCGTCGACGACGTCGAGGGCGACCCCGCGCACGTCGATCGCCTGGCCGCCGGTGCGCGGGCCGGGCGCGCGCTCCACCACGGTCACAGCCCAGCCCGCGCGCGCCAGGAACCGGGCCAGGGTGCCGCCGGCGATACCGGCACCCGAGATCAGGACGTTCCGCATGGTTTCCTCCAGAGTCGTACGCTTGTACGCTCCACTGTGGAGAACAGCCAGCTCAAAGGCTATTTCTGTACTAGTACAGATGGCCTTCTGTACTAGGTCAGGGGTCAGCCGTGAAGTACGTGGCCATCGCCGACGAACTGCGGGAGCGGATCGCGCGCGGCGAGCTGCCGCCGGGCGCGCGGGTGCCCTCGACCCGGCGGCTCGCGGCCGACCACGGCGTCGCGCTCGCGACCGCCGCGAAGGCCCTGGACCTGCTGAGCCAGGAGGGCGTGGTCCGCGCCGAGCCGCGGTCCGGCACGGTCGTCGCCGACCGCGACCGCCGCGGTGGTCAGCGCGGGCTGACGCGCGAGCAGCTCGTGCGGACCGCGATCACCATCGCCGACACCGAAGGCCTCGGCGCGCTGTCCATGCGCGGTGTCGCGGCCCGCCTCGGGGTCGCGGCGATGGCGCCGTACCGGTACGTGCGGGGCAAGGACGAGCTGGTGCTGCTGATGGCCGACGCGGCGTTCGGCGAGCGCGGCTACCCGGCCGAGCCGTCCGGCGACTGGCGCGAGCGGCTGCTGCTCGGCGGCCGCACCCTCTGGTCGCTGTTCAAGCGGCACCCGTGGCTGGCGCAGCTCGGGCCGATCACCCGGCCGCTGCCCCTGCGCAACCTCGCCGTGCACGGTGAATGGGCCCTCTCGGCGCTGTCCGAGCTGGGTGTCGACGCCGCGACGCTGTGCGACCTGCACGTCCTGGTCTTCGGCCACGTCCAGGGCATGGCGGTGCACCTCGAGCGCGAGCAGAGCGCGCTGGCGTCGTCCGGCCTGACCGAGGACGACTGGATGGACCACCAGGGCCCGGCCGTGGCGGCGATGACGGCCGGGCACCCGACGTTCGCCGGGATGCTCGCCGACCTCACCGAGACCGGCTACGACCTCGTCTTGGACGACATCTTCGAGCTGGGCATGCGGGCCCTGCTCGACGGCTTGGCGCTGCGCTTCGGGCGTTAGGCGGCGCAGGAGCCGGTGGACACGTTCGCCGACTGCGACGAAGCCGCGTCGACCTCGGCGCGGACCTGCTCGGCCGTCAGCGTGAAGCCGGTCTCCGGGTCCTCCACCGCCGCGCCGAAGACGACGCCGATGACCTTGCCGTCCGGGGTCACCATCGGGCCACCGGAGTTGCCGCTGCGGATCTCGGCGCGGACCGTGAAGACGTCCCGCTGGACGGTGTTGGCCTCGTAGATGTCCGGGCCGCGCAGGTTGATCCGGCCGCGCACGCGGGCCGGCGTCGCCCGGTACGGGCCGTCGAGCGGGTAGCCGAGCACGATCGCGCTGTCGCCCGCCCGTGCCGTCTCCGGCGCGAACTGCAGCGGCTCGGCCTTCAGCCGCGGCACCGCGAGCACCGCGATGTCGACCTCCGGGTCGAAGTAGACGACCCGGGCCGGGTAGTCGCCCTGGGTGGTCTCGATGCCGACGGTGTCGGTGCCGGCCACGACGTGCGCGTTCGTCATCACCCGCTGCGGCGCGACCACGAACCCGCTGCCCTCCAGCGACCGCGAGCACGAGCCGGCGGTGCCGCGGATCTTGACCACGCTGCCGTGCAGGTCCTGGACGATCCCGCTGCGCTGCAGCGCGGGGTCCGGCGGCGAGGTGTCCGCCGTCGGGGCCTTCTGGAACGGGTCCACGATGGACGGGAAGCCGGACGCGTCGAGCAGCTTGCGCAGCTGGCTCGGGAAGCCCTGGGCGGCTTCCGGCATGGCCTCGTTGACCTTGCCGAGCACCACCGAGTTGTTGATCGCCTTGGCCAGCCCGGGCAGGCCGGACACGGTCGTCAGCGGGGTCGCGATCAGCCACGCCACCACGAAGACGACGAGGGCCTGCACGACCGCGCCGAGCGTCTTGTCGATACCGGAGAGCTTGTCCGGGTTGATCTTCTGCCGCAGCCGCCGGCCCACGTAGACACCGATCGCCTCGCCGAAGGCGACCAGGAACACGACCGTCGCGACGGCGAAGGCGACCTTCCAGACCGGGTCGTCGAAGAACGAGACCACGACCGGCGCGAGCTTGATCCCGGCGACCGCCCCGAGCACGACGCCGACGAGCGACGGCAGCGCGATGATCACGCCCTGGAACGCACCGGAGACGGCCGCCAGCAGGGCCAGCAGCAGCACCAGCACATCGACCCAGTTCACCGCTTCACTCCCCTGCTACCTGCTTTTTAGGGGTCCGGGTGGCGGAGCCCCCGGCCCGGGGCGGAGCCCCGGTAAGACGCTGCGCGTGGTAGGCGGCCAGCGCCTCGTCGAGGTCCCTGACGTCGCCCGCGTCCCATTCGCGCTCCCAGCCCCCCAGGCTCAGCAGGACCGACAGGAGCCCGGCGGTGAACCCCCACACGAACAGGCCGTTGACCTCGAAGGCCGGCCCCTTCCAGGGCATGCCCTTCTTCTTCACGGTGAACCGGTGGGCCGGGTCGACCAGGTCGGCGATGGCCACCCGCGCGACGGACGCCGTCTCGGCCGGGTCGACCGCGTGCACCGGCGACGGCTCGGCCCAGTGGGCCAGCACCGGCGTCACGGCGAACCCGGACACCGGGACGAACAGTTCCGGCAGCACCGCGACCGGCCGGACACCGGAGGGGACCACGCCGGTCTCTTCTTCGGCCTCGCGCAGGGCGGTGCCGATCGGGCCGCCGTCGCCTTCCTCAGCGCCGCCGCCGGGGAAGGCGACCTGGCCGGCGTGCGAGCCCAGCGTGTCGGCGCGGCGCTGCAGCAGAACGTCCGGCTCGCCGTCGGCTTCGCGCTCGCCGAAGAGGATCAGCACGGCGGCCGGGCGGGTGTAGGCGTCTTCGGGCGGGCTGAACTTGGTGAACGTCTTCGCATCGACCTCGCCGCTCACCTTGACCAGCGGCCGGAGCCACTCGGGAACCGACTCGGGTTCGACCAGTGGTCCGATCACGATGCCCCCTCGACTGCCGCGCGCACCTGGTCAGTGTTCCCGAAGGTCGGTGGGTTCGCGATGAACCGGACCTCGCCGGTCGCGGTGACCAAGTAGGACGCCGGAAGCCGCGGCGGCACCTTCAGGGCGGTCCGGACCGGGCCGGTCTGCCCGTTGCCGTCGTACACCGACGGCAGGTGCACGCCGAGCTTCGCCAGCAGCTCCAGGCCGTCCTTCGCCGGGCTCTGCACCTGGACGCCGAGGACGCGCACGGCCCCCGGCCGCTTCGCGTACTCCTGGAGCACGGGCAGCTCGGTCCGGCACGGCTCGCACCACGACGCCCACACGTTGACCAGCACCGGAGCCCCGGCGAGGGCCTTCCCGACGTCGACGCGCGCGCCGTCGCCGAGGCAGTCCGCCGTGACGCCGTCGAGCTGCTTCACCGGCTGCGCCGCCCCGGGCACCGGACACGGCTGGAGCGCCGCCGCGGACCGGGCGGGCCCGAGGTCCCCGGCCGGCTTCGCGGCGGTGTCGGCACCCCCGCGCGGCAGCAGCGCGACGAGCAAGGCCACCGCCAGGACGGCGGCGGCCAGTGCCCACTTGGTGACGCTCGTCACCGGGGCGCCGCCATGGCCAGGATGTGGTCCTTTTCTTCGCCTTTGACCAGCTTTGCGGCTTCGTCGAACCCGGTCGGCCCGGTGCCGTAGGACGGGCAGTCCTTGGCCAGCGGGCACGCGCCGCAGGCCGGCTTCTTGGCGTGGCAGACGCGCCGGCCGTGGAAGATCACCCGGTGCGAGAGCATCGTCCACTCCTTGCGGGGGATCAGCTCGCCGACCGCGTGCTCGACCTTGACCGGGTCCTCCTCCGCCGTCCAGCCCCAGCGCCGGACCAGCCGGCCGAAGTGGGTGTCGACGGTGATCCCCGGCACGTCGAAGGCGTTGCCGAGGACGACGTTGGCGGTCTTGCGGCCGACGCCGGGCAGGGTGACCAGGTCGTCCAGCTTGGCCGGGACCTCGCCGCCGAAGCGCTCGACCAGCGCCGCGCCGAGGCCCATCACGGAGTTCGCCTTCGCCCGGTAGAAGCCGGTGCTCCGGAGGTACTCCTCCAGCTCGGTGCGGTCGGCACCCGCGTAGTCGGCGGCGGTCCGGTAGCGCTTGAACAGCGCGGGCGTGACGAGGTTCACCCGGACGTCGGTGGTCTGCGCGGACAACACGACCGCGACCAGCAGTTCCAGTGGCGTGGTGAAGTCGAGCTCGCAGTGGGCGCCCGGATACACGTCGTCGAGGCAACGCTTCATCCGCCTGGCGCGTCTCACCAGAGCCAATCGGCTTTCACCAGCGCCCTCACGGGGGGCGTTCGTGGTGGCAGGTGGCACCCCGATAGCCTACGGGCGCCGTCGGACGAGCCGGTGACTGCACCGGTGGACGACCGACACGCCAGAGCACCACCTCGGCGCGTTTTCCGGCCGCCATGAGCGAGGATCTGGAGTAGATGCTTTCCATCGAGTGTTTCGGGGTCCGGTCATGACTGTCTGGTTCGTCATCCTGGTCCCCCTGGTGATCATGTTCTTCGCGCTGGGCATGGAGCGCGTCGAGAGCAGGCTGAAGCACGTCGCGGTGCAGGAGAACGAGGTCGAAGAGTTCCTCGAGCAGGCGCAGCCCAACGAGGTCAGGGCGCTCTACGGGCACGGCATCGGCCGTGCGCTGGAGCTGTTCCGGCTGCGTAGGCTGGGCGGACGGGCAGCCAGGCTACGCGCGCGTCGCGTGCGGAGTTAGGCTCCACGTTCGAACGAGATCGTTTCCGCCGCTCGCGAGTCCGGCGGGCGATCTCGGGAGTACGCCCTAGACTGACGCGCAAGTGATCGGCGTCACGCTCCTCGAGCATCGGGGAGCGTGATCGTTTCTCGACGAGGAGGCACCCGAGGTGGACGAAACCCTGGCCCGTGCGGGCATATTCCAGGGTGTTGAGCCGGCAGCGGCGGAGGCGCTGGCCCAGACCTTGGAATCCGTGGAGTTCCCCCGCGGCCATGTCATCTTCAACGAGGGTGAACCCGGCGACAAGCTGTACATCATCCAGTCCGGCAAGGTGAAGATCGGCCGCAAGTCCCCGGACGGCCGCGAGAACCTGCTGGGCATCTTCGGCCCGTCGGACATGTTCGGCGAGCTGTCCATCTTCGACCCCGGCCCCCGGACGTCGAGCGCGACCACGGTCACCGAGGTCCGCGCGGTCACCATGGACCGCCCGGCCCTGCGCCAGTGGATCTCGACCCGCCCGGAGATCGCCGAGCAGCTGCTGCGCGTGGTCGCGCGCCGCCTGCGCCGGACGAACAACATGGTCGCGGAACTGATCTTCACCGACGTCCCCGGCCGCGTGGCGCGGGCGCTGCTGCAGCTCGCGCAGCGCTTCGGCAGCCAGGAGGCGGGCCTGCTGCGGGTCACGCACGACCTGACGCAGGAAGAGATCGCCCAGTACGTCGGCGCCTCGCGCGAGACCGTCAACAAGGCGCTCGCCGACTTCGCCCACCGCGGCTGGCTGCGGCTCGAGGGCAAGAGCGTGCTGATCCTGGACCCGGAGCGGCTGGCCCGCCGGGCCCGCTGAGCCCACTCACGTCGAAGGCCCCTCGGTGCGCCGAGGGGCCTTCTGCGTGCACAACAAAGAGCCGGGCGCCACCCCCGACGTGGCGCACCGGCTCTTCGTTGTTTGCGCGGACCATCCCCCGACGATCCGCGCTCCCCGCCCTCCGGGCCAGGCCCCGACCCGAGTGCCGGAGGGAGCTGGGTTTTCTGTGCTGTTGTTCAACCATCACGGCCCATACCCACGAATTCAAGGCCATTCACTCTCAAGGACGCCGTCCGGGCCGTTTCGTTGCAGGAGTCCACGGAGAATATCGTGAGTGTTACCTGATCGAGACCTCTCGCACCAGTCCCAAGATCCACCGCCAGTCTGTCGGTGACGAACCTGACCGTCAAATAACTGGTACCGACGTACCACTCTGCGGCATACTTGCACGCGTGTCCCAGTCTGTCTCGAACCACGAAAGCCGCACGTCCCTCGCCGACTACCGCACCGCGCTGACGACCCGGGCGGTCCGGTGGCCCGCCGTCGCGTCCGTGCTCGCCCGCCTGCCGATCGCGATGATCGGCATCTCGGCGCTGCTCTACGTCCAGCGCGAGACCGGTTCCTTCGCCGTCGCCGGGCTCGTCTCGGCCGGTTCACTCGTCGGGGTTTCGGTCGGTGCGGTGGTGCAGGGCAGGCTGATCGACCGGTTCGGGCCGACGCGGCCGCTGCTGACCGTCTCGGTCCTGCTGGCGCTGTCGATGAGCGGGCTGGTCACGGCGATCGAATCGCACGCCGCGACGGCCGTGCTGGTCGCGCTGGGCGCCCTCACCGGATTGACCGAGCCGATGGTCGGGTCGGCGTCACGCGCCCTATGGGGCCGCTTGCTCCCGCCGGGCGGCCCTCGCAACGCGGCCTTCTCGTACGAGGCGATCAGCATGGAGGTCTTCTTCATCCTCGGCCCCGGCGTGGCCGGGCTGCTGGTGATGGCCCCGTGGGCGGGCACCGGGCTGGTGCTGGGCGTCGCGCTGCAGTTCACCGGCGCGGTGCTGTTCGCCCTGAGCCCGGCCGTGCGCGAGTGGGGGCCCTCGTCGGGTTCGTCGGGGTCGCTGCTGGGCGCGCTGGCCAGCCCGGGCATGCGGACGCTGGCCATCGCCGCGCTCGGCTTCGGCGTGGTGATCGGGTTCGTCGAGGTCGCCGTGCCGGCGGCAGCCACCGAAGCGGGCCAGGCGTCCGTGGGCGGCCTGCTGCTGTCGGCGTGGTCGCTGAGCTCGGTCGCGTTCGGCGTCGCCTACAGCCTGCGGCCGTGGCCGCGGCAGCTCGGTCTGCGGCTGCCGGCGCTGCTCGGCGGATTCGGGGCGCTGGTCGCTCTGCTTGCGTGGCCGTCCTCGCTGTGGGGCCTGGCGCTGATGATGCTGCTGGCGGGGGCGCTGATCACCCCGCAGTCGACGGCCCACTCGACGACGATCGAGGTGGTGGCGCCGTCCGGCACGGCCGCGGAAGCCTTCGGCTGGGTGCTCACGGCGGTGACGCTGGGGCTGGCGGCCGGCCAGTCGATCAGCGGGTACGTCGTCGAGCACGCCGGCCCGGGCGCGGCCTTCCTGGCGGCGAGCGTGGCGGGGCTGGCGCTGGCACTGGTCGTGTGGCTGCTGCGCGGCACGGTCCGGCCGGCCCGGCCCGCGCCGGTTCCGGCGCTGGTCAACGCGTAGTTCCGCGGTTTTTGTCGGTGCCCGCCGCTAGCTTGTGGGCATGGACGTCACCGCGCCTGCCCACCGCCTCTCGGCGGCCGTCTCGGCCGCGTCACGCCTCCTGCCGTCCCGCACCGGGCTGCGGCTGGAGGCGGACGCGGCCGGCCTGACGGTCGCCGGCGCGGCAGCGGACCTCGCCGTGCGGTTCGGCTGCCCGGCGACCACGCACACCGGCGGCGCGGTCGTGGTCCCGGCCGCCCCGCTGGTGGAGACGCTGAAGGTGCTCGACGCGGAGCTGGTCCGCTTGGTCGTCGAGGGCACGCGCCTGGCGTTGCGGCTGGACAACGCCCGGTTCGCGCTGCCCCTGCTGCCGTCGTCCGGTCCTGCTCCGGCCCCACCCGCCCAGGTGTCCGAAGTGGACGGAGCGGCGTTCGCCTCGGCGTTGCGGATCGTCGCGGGCACGGCGGCGAAGGACGACCCGCTCCCGCTGTTCACCGGCGTCCGCGTGCAGGCGGCCGGGTCCGGCCTGATGTTGACGGCGTCGGACCGCTACCGGATGGCGGTGGCCCGGCTGCCACTGCGGTCGCCGGGCACGTTGGACGTCCTGGTCCCGGCGGCTCTGCTGGCGGAGGCGGCCCGGCAGGCCCGCGGCAGGGTGGGCCTGCACGTGAGCCCGGGCCGGTTCGGGGTGAGCTGGCCGGGAGGCCTGGTCGCGACGGCGGTCCTGGACGCGGGCTTCCTGTCGGAGGACTCCATCCCGTCGGGCGCGGTGGACACCACGGTGACGGTGGCGGCGGACGCCCTGGCGGCGGCGGTCCGCCGGGTGGGGGTGTACGCGGAGGACAGGCGGGTGCTGACGCTGGAGGTGGGCGACGCCCAGGTCCGGCTGGCGAGCGCACGGCAGGACACGGGCGAGGCGGAGGAGGTCCTGAAGGCGGAGGTCGGCGGCGGCCGGACGGCACCCTCGTTCCAGGCCCGCTACCTGCTCGACGCGCTGGCGGCGTTCGGCAGCGAGCGGGTGGTGCTGTCGATCCAGCCGGGGATGCGGGCGTGCATCCTGCGGGCCGCGGAGCCGGGGGAGGTGGAACTGACGTACTACCTGATGCCGATGCTCAGCCGATAAGTCCGGTCAGGTCGCGGAGGACGACGTCCGCCGCCGGCCCGGCGGTGAACTGGCCGACCGTCAGCACGGCGCTGCCGAAGCGCTGTTCGTAGGCCTGCCGCAGGTGCGGTGACGAACGGCCGAGTGCCCACTCGACCGTCGAGGTGCTGGTGCGCAGGAAGTCGAGCGGCGAAGAGCCGAGCACGTAGAGTTCGGCGCGGCGATCACCGCGTTCGAGGAACGAGACCGACCAGGTCGGCGACGAGCATGCGCTTGCGCATCGTGTCGCGGCCCTTCCACTGGGCGGCCTTGAACTCGGCCACGCGCCGGTCCGTCTCGAGGTCGAACTTGCGGCCGCCGTCGTTGCCCGAGGCCAGCGACGGGCGCCGGACGATGCGTTCGCCCGGTTCGAGGATCTTCGGCAGCGCTCGGACGATCATCGCCGCGTGGATGAGGTCGTTGACGCGGCCGGCGTGCCGCCGCACCAGCAGCGCGCCCTCGAGCAGGTCGGCGGTGAAGCCCTCGGGAGCCAGCCGCTCCTCGACGGTGTCGCGGTCGGCGCCCTCCAGGCGGTCTTCGAGCCGGCTCACCCGGCGGGAAAGATCCTCCTGCCCGAAGAACTCGTGCAGGTCGATGAAGGACTTGATCGCCGGCCCGAGGTCGCTTTCGGGCGCGGGCCGTTCGCGTTCGGGGATCCCCGGCTCGTGCGGCAGCGGGCTCGTCGGGAAGCCCAGCCGGCGGAGCTGGCGGATCGCGTAGTGCGAGATGAAGTCCGTCCGCGGGACCCCGAGCGCGCGCTCGAAGATCTGCCGCGGCGGCCACCGCTCCTCGCCGACGTCGACCCAGTGCGTCCGGATCGGCTCCGGCCCGCCGCGGGCCGCCGCGCTCAGCACCTGGGCGCGGCTCAAGCGGTACTGCTCGCCGTTGAGCACGAAGTCGATCGCGCGGTCGTCGTCCACAGGCAGTGAGTCGCCCGGGTGGCCGCTCCCGCTACAACCGGGGCGGCCCGCCGCGCTCAGCCCGCCGAGGCGGCCTTGACCGCCGCCTCCACCTCGGCGAACGACGGGTTCACCATCGCCTTCGAGCCGACGATCACCGTCGGGACCGTCTCGTTGCCGTTCGCCACCTCGCGGACCCGGGCGGCCGCCGACGGGTCCTCCCAGATGTTGATCGCGCGGATGTTGAAGCCGCTCTTCGACAACGGCCGCTCCAGAGCCGCGCAAAAGCCGCAGCCCGGGCGCCAGTAGAACTCGACCTCGACGTTGCTCATCCGTTCTCCTCCGAACGCAAGTAGTCCAGCTGCGCCTGCACGCTCCACTCGGCAGGCGCCCACAGCGCTTTGTCGACATCCGCGTACACGACCTCGACGACCTGGCGCGGCGTGGCGTCCGGCCCGAGCGTCTTCAGAGCCGAACGCACCTGGTCGAGCCGCTGTTCCCGGTGGGCAAGGTACTCGCGCGCGGTCGCGGGCAGATCGGGGAGCTCTGGACCGTGGCCGGGCAGGCCGGCCGTCCCAGGCGGCAGCTCGATCAGCTTGCGCAGCGAACGCAGGTAGTCGCCGAGGTCGTGCAGCACCGTCGTGCCGCGGCCGAGGATCGTGTCGCCGGTCAGGACCTGGCCGTCGAGGACCAGGGACACCGAGTCGTCGGTGTGCCCGGGCGTGTGCAGGACCCGGAGGGAGAGCCCGCCCGCCTCGAGCACCGATCCGTCCACAAAGGACGAAGCGCCGACGCACAGCGCGGGGTCGAACGCCCGCACCGGCGCGCCGACGCGCTCGGCGAACCACGGCGCGCCCTCGGCGTGGTCGGGGTGGTGGTGGGTGAGCACGATCAGCTCCACCGGACCGACCGCGGCCAGCAGCTCGAGGTGCTCGAGGTCGCGGTAGCCCGGGTCGACGACCACGGCCGGGCTCGACGGCGTCGCCCGCAGCACCCAGCTGTTGGTGCCTTCGAGCGTCATCGACGACGGGTTGTTCTCCAGCAGCACCGAAGCCGTCTCGGAGACCTGGCGCAGCACGCCGTAGGCCGGGGCGCTCATCGCGGCTCCAGGACGACTCGGACGTGGTCGTTCTCGCGGACCAGCGTCGGCGCGATCCGGACGATCTTGCGCGGCGCGTTCAGCACGTCATCGGCCGTGGCGAACTCCGCCAGCTCGCTCAGCGTCAACCACGTCGGCGGCATCAGCATCCGGCGGCCTTCGCGCGCGTCGGCGATGGCCTCTTCGGGACGCTGCCAGCCGGAGCTCGACGCCTCCGACGTCGCCCCGTCGGCCTCCTGGCCCTCCGGCAGCTTCGCGACGTAGAACCGGGTGTCGTAGCGGCGCGGCTCCTGCTCCGGCGTGATCCAGTGCGCCCACGGGCGCAGCAGGTCGGCTCGCAGGGTCAGGCCCGCGTCGGCGAGGAACCCGGCCAGCGACACCTCCCGCGTCTCCAGGGCCTGGCGGGCCGCCGCGTACGGCGTGACGTCGGTGAGCGCCTCCTCCGCGCCGCCCGCCAGGAGCACGCCGGACTCCTCGAACGTCTCGCGCACCGCCGCGCAGGTCAGCGCCCGCGCAAGGGCCTCGTCGCAGCCGAACCGCGAGGCCCACCACGACGGCTCGGGCCCGGCCCACGCCACCGACGTGTCGGCGTCGCGCCGGTCGACCCCGCCGCCGGGGAACACGGTCATCCCGCCCGCGAACGGCATGCCCTTGACCCGGTGCTGGAGGAAGACCTCGACGCCGTCGGCGCCGTCCCGGACCAGGATCACCGTGGCCGCGTCCTTCGGCGTCGCCGGCGGGCCGTCGGCGTTGGCGCGGGTGGCGACCCCCGCGCCGACCGGGATGTCGAAGACAAACTCCGTTGGCTGCTCCACCTCGGCAACATACCTCTGCCCCCCGACGTCCCGTCGCGCAGTTGTGGCACGCCGGACACGGAAAAGGCGGCACCTCCCGAACGGGAAGTGCCGCCTTCTCGTGAACAGAGTCCTACGGGGCGGTCCAGCCGCGCTGGTCGCCACCGGAGCGGGACGCGCCGTTGAGCCGCATCTTCGCCGCCTCGGCCCGCTCGCGCTCGGCCAGCTCGGCGTGCAGCTCGCGCAGCAGCGCCCGGTCGCGCTCGCTCAGGCTCGGGTCGTCCAGATCCAGCGCCGGCAGCTCGACGACCTCGTGCATCGACGGCTTGCCCGCGGCGATCTCGCGGCCCTTCTCCGGGTCCTCGGCCAGCGCCTGCCGCAGCTGCGCCACCTCGGCCGGGGTCAGGTCGGCGGTGCGTTCCGCCCGCGTCTCCGACCGCGCCTTGCGGGGCGGCTCGGGGGCGGGCGGCGACACGATCGGCACCACCGGGGCGACCGGCTCGGCCGGCGCCGTCGTGGTGGTGCTGCTCGACCGCATGCTGTGCCGGCTGCCCGACTCCGCGACCGGCTCCGACGTCACCGGGGCCGGCGGCTTCGCGGGCTCCGAGCGGTACGACGACGAACTCGACGTCGTGCTCCCGGTCACCCACGCGGGCGACGCGGCCGCCGAAGCGGCCTGGTGGTACTCGGAGTGCGCGACGCCGGGGCCGCTGACCTCGACGACGGAGTGGATCCCGGCCCGGCGCAGCGCCGTGTCGACGCGGAACGCGACGGCCGGCGGGTTGCCCTCCGGCCCCAGCTCCACGAGCACCACGCGCTGCGGCAACGCGCCCGGCACGCTGCCGGCCGGGGTGTTGCGCCACACCGCGTGCACCGAACGGACGTCCGGCAGCACCTGCAGCGTCCGGTCGAGCGCCTCGGCGATGCCGAACTCCGGCGCGTTCTCGCCGGTGAACCGGTGCGTGTTGACCGGCTCGGCCTCGTCGACCAGCAGGTCGTTCGCCAGCGTTGCGTCCGACCGGCTCATCTCGAGGACCAGCGCCAGTTCGCGCTGCTCGGCGGAGCTGACCGGGATCCGGCCCGCGATGAGCGTGCCGGTGGTCAGCTCGACCGCCTCGTCGATGTGGGCCCGGGCGATCAGCTCACGCGCTTCGGTGAGCGCGCTGTCGTCGATCCGGCCCGCCAGGGCCAGCAACAGGTTGTGCAGGCGCAGGGGCACCGAGAACCCGTCCATGGGCGGGCCGTCGTGGACCTCCACCATTGCCTTGCTCCCTCCCAGCTCGCTGGCGGGCGAGCGTTATGCGGCTACTAGCCGGGTCCCCGCCACGGCGCCCACGCAGACCAGCTCTGAGTCGGCCAGCGCGGCCCGGTGGTACCCCGGCAGGTCGAAGCGCGGCGGGATGACTTCGACGCTGGGCTCTTCGTCGCCCAGGACCCGCAGCACGCGCTGCAGTTCGCCGGTCAACCTCGGCAACCCCGACAGCGCGTTGATCAGCAGGACGCGCTTGGCGGTGCCCTGTCCGACCACACCGACGTGCCGCCAGCTCTGCCGCACTTCCCCCACGTCCGGGCGACCGCGCAACGTTGCGTGGATCAACACGGACACGGAGTCGACCGAGTTAACCCATTCGGGCGCACTCGACGTGAATGTGTACCGGTTCTCGGTGACGTCGTCTACCCCCAGCGTCGAACTGACCTGGTGCCAGTCGGCGCCGTGCGGGATGAGACCGGCCACGAGCAGCCGGTACTCCGTTTGGTCGAGGTCGATCCTGTGCTTAAGCAAAGACCTCGGCAGGGTCCGGGCGAGGGTGCCCATGGCGCCCTCGCCGAGCCAGTCGCGGAACCGCCACAGCAGCTGGTCGGGCAGCCGCCCGGCCAGCCGGAGCAGCAGTTCGTGGGTGGACTGCTCGATGTCCGGATCCATCACTGCACCTCCACGATCAGTTCGACCTCCACCGGCGAGCCGATGGGCAGCTCCGCGACGCCGACGGCCGAGCGGGCGTGGATGCCCGCGTCGCCGAAGACCTCGCCGAGCAGTTCGGACGCGCCGTTGACGACCGCGGGCTGACCGGTGAAGCCCTCCGCGGAAGCCACGAAGCCGACAACCTTGACGATCCGCGCGACGTTGTCAATGCCGACCAGCGCGTGCACGGCCGCGAGCGCGTTGAGCGCCGAGGTGCGGGCGTGGCCCTTCGCCTCTTCGGGGCTGATCTCCGCGCCGACCTTGCCGGTCGCGGCGAGCACGCCGTCGACGAAGGGCAGCTGGCCGGAGGTGTAGACGTGCTTCCCGCTCTGGACGGCGGGCACGTACGCGGCCAGCGGGGCCGCGACGCCGGGCAGTTCGATGCCGAGCTCCTTCAGCCGTTCGCTCCAGCTCACCGGGTCAGCCCTTCGGACGCTTCAGGTAGGCGACGTGCTGCTCCCCGCTCGGGTTCGGCAGCACGGTGACCAGCTCCCAGCCGTCCTCGCCCCACTGGTCGAGGATCTGCTTCGTCGCGTGGATCAGCAGAGGGACGGTGGCGTACTCCCACTTGGTGGCGCTCATAGCCGGGAGCGTAGCCAAGCGGGCAACCGCACCGCGGGCCGCCGCCGGATTAACGCCCGCGACGCGCCGGACTGTGGTCGATCTCACGCCGCGTTCAAGCGCCCCAATGTGGCGTGCGGGGGCGCGGGGGCCCCCCCAC
>NZ_JBSGJD010000249.1:0-14182 GCF_053605405.1 Amycolatopsis sp. NPDC003861 | reverse complement strand
GGGTGCGTCAGACGCACCGAACGCCACATTGGGGCGTTTGAGACCGGGCAGCGGCCACGAAGGCGGCGAACAACGCGGCCTGGGCGGGGTCGGTCGCGGCGGTGTCCTCCGGGTGCCACTGGAGCCCGAGGAACCAGCCGCGGGCGGACGGCAGCTCGATCGCCTCGGGAACGCCGTCCGCGGCCTCGGCCACCACCGTGAGCCCGGCGCCGAGGCGGCCCAGGCCCTGGTGGTGGAAGCACGACACCTCCAGCGCGTCGCCGGTGAGCGACGCCAGCAGCGATCCCGAGGCGGCCTTGGCGGGCTGTACCCGGTGCCGGTGGCCGGGCAGGTCCTGCACGACGTCGCCGCCTAGGGCCACGTTCACGACCTGCGCGCCGCGGCAGATCGCCAGCAGCGGCCGCCCGGCTTCCAGCGCCCAGGCCGCCACCGCGAGGTCGAACGCGTCCTGCTCGACGTCGACGTCGTACTCGCTCGGGTGGGCGTCCTGGCCGGCCCAGCTCGGGTGCAGGTCGCCGCCGCCGGGCAGCAGCACACCGTCCGCCACGGCCAGCCGGGCCGGGACGTCCGCGGGATCGGCCGGGTGCATCAACAGCGGTTCGCCACCGGCCGCGAAGACCGCTTCGAGCAGGGCCCGCGCCCCGACCTCGGCCCGGTACCGCAGCGCGGACGCGCTCGCCGAGAAGCGCGCCGGGACGACGATCAGCGGCCGGCGGTCAGCCATGGTGGATCCAGGTGGTCTTGAGGTCGCGGTACTCGTCGAGGGCGTGCCGGGACTTGTCACGGCCGAAGCCGGACAGCTTCACCCCGCCGAACGGAACCGACAGGTCGCCCTCCTCGTAGCAGTTCACCCACACGGTCCCGGCCCGCAGCCGCCGCGAGATCCGGTGCGCCGCCCCGAGGTCCGCCGTCCACAGCGCGGCGGCGAGGCCGTACGGCGTGTCACCCGCGACGCGGACGGCCTCCTCCTCGCCGTCGACGACCTGCACGGCCAGCACCGGGCCGAAGATCTCTTCCTCGACGACCGGGTTGCCGGGCGCGCAGCCGGTCAGGACGGTCGGTTCGAGGTAGCTCCCGCCGGTCTCGGCCAGCACCTGTTCGCCGCCGGTGACCAGCCGGGCGCCCTGGTCGACCCCGCGGCGGACGGCCGTGCGCACCCGGTCGAGGTGGGCCGCGTCGACCAGCGGGCCCATCTTCGTGTCCGGCAGGAGCGGGTCGGCCGGGAACCAGCCGCTCGCCGTCGCGAGGACGCGGTCCACGACCCGGTCGGCGACATCCCGGTGCACGACCAGCCGCGAGCCGGCGGTGCACATCTGGCCGGAGTTGAAGAAGATCGCCCAGGCCGCGGTGTCCGCGGCGGCGTCGAGATCGGGCGCGTCGGGCAGCACGATGTTCGGCGACTTCCCGCCGAGCTCCAGGTAGACGCGCTTGAGGTTGCTGTCCGCGGCGTAGCGCAGGAAGTGCCGCCCGACCTCGGTGGACCCGGTGAAGGTCAGGACGTCGACGCTCGAGTGTTCGCCGAGGCGCCGTCCGACGACGTCACCGTCCCCGGAGAGGACGTTCAGCACGCCCGGCGGCAGGCCCGCCTCGGCCCCGAGCGCCGCGACGCGCTGCATGGAGAGCGGGCTGCGTTCGGACGTCTTGAGCACGACCGTGCAGCCGGCGGCGAGGGCGGGGGCGAACTTCCAGCCGGCCAGGGTGAGCGGGAAGTTCCACGGCACGACCGCGGCGACCACCCCGGCGGGCTCCCGGGTGACCAGGGCCAGCTCGCCCTCGGCGGTGGGGGCGACTTCGCCGTGGTCCTTGTCGGCGAGCTCGCCGTAGAAGCGCAGGGTGCGGATCAGGGCGCGCAGTTCGATGTCGTGGGCCTGCCGGATCGGCTTGCCCATTTCCAGGCTGACGAGCAGCGCGAGCTCATCCCGGTGCTGCTCGACCAGCGCGGCGAACCGCTGCAGGATCTCGCCGCGTTCGCGCGGGTGCAGCCGCGGCCACGGCCCCCGGTCGAACGCCTCCCGCGCGGCGGCGACGGCCCGGTCGGCGTCCCGCTCGCCGGCCCAGGACAGCTCGGTCAGCAACGCCCCATCACGCGCGGACCGCACTTCCCGTGTCCCGGCGGCCTCGCGCGGCTCACCGGCCACGAACAGCCCCTCCGGCACGCGGACGGTGACGGCCCGCGCCACCCAGTCCGTGCCCGCGACCGGATCGTCCACCTGCACTGCAGTCATCAGCACTCCCTTGACCGAGAACGAGACGGCGGATACGTTTGGATCCGAACGATACCTCCTGGAGGGCGTCATGAACACCGCGTTCGTCGCCGGAACCGCCGTCGACACCCGACACTGGATCGGGGGCCGCCGGGTTGCTTCCGCGGACACGTTCGAGGACCTGTCCCCGATCGACGGCCGCGTCGTCGCCCGGATCGCCCGAGGTGGGGCGCCGGAAGCCGACGCCGCGGTCGCCGCCGCGAAGGCGGCCTTCCCCGCCTGGGCAGCCACTCCCCCGGTGGACCGCGCGCGGCTGCTGCGCGCCATCGCCGACGGCGTCGAGAAACGCCTGGAGGAACTCGCGATCGTCGAGACGACCGACAACGGCGCCCTGATCCGCTCGCACCGCCGGGGCGTCATGCCGCGCGTGGCCCACAACTTCCGGTTCTTCGCCAATTACCTCGAAGACGAGCTCGGCCACCCCGACTTCGAAACCCGCGGCCACCGCAACCACGTCAGCTGGGACCCGGCCGGCGTGTGCGTGCTCATCTCGCCGTGGAACGCCCCGCTGATGCTGGCCACCTGGAAGGTCGCCCCCGCGCTGGCCGCGGGGAACACCGTCGTGCTGAAGCCGTCCGAGTGGTCGCCGCTCACCGCGTCGCTGCTCGCCGACATCGCCGCCGAGGCCGGCCTGCCCGACGGCGTCCTCAACGTCGTCCAGGGCATCGGCGAAGAAGCCGGCGCCGCCCTGGTCGCCCACCCGGACGTGCGGCGCATCTCCTTCACCGGCTCGGTGCCCACGGCCCGGGTGATCGCCCGCGCGGCGGCGGCCAACCTGACGCCGCTTTCCCTGGAACTGGGCGGGAAGTCGCCGTTCCTCGTGTTCGCCGACGCCGACCTCGACCTCGCCGTCGCCAACGCCGTCGAGCAGTACGACAACGCCGGGCAGGTCTGCCTGTCCGGCACCCGGCTGTACGTCGAAGAGTCCATCCGCGACGAGTTCGTCCGGCGGTTCCTCGAGCGCGCAGGGCAGCTGAAGCAAGGCGACCCGCGCGATGAAACCACCGACATCGGGCCGTCGATCCACCCCGAGCACGTGGCGCGGGTGGACGGGTTCGTCCAGCGGGCGAAGGAGGCCGGGGCGACCGTCCTGCTCGGTGGTGGCCGCAACACCGACCTCGGCGGGCTCTACTACCGGCCGACGCTGTTCACCGACGTCGACCCGCGCAGCGAGATCGCCACCGAGGAGATCTTCGGGCCGGTCCTGGTGCTCCACACGTTCCGCGACGAGGACGAGGTCGTGGCCGCCGCCAACGACTCGGCGTTCGGGCTGGCCGCGATGCTGTTCACCGGCGACCCCGAACGCGCCGAACGCGTTGCCGCGCGGCTCGTCGCCGGGACGGTGTGGACGAACTGCTTCTTCGTCCGCGACCTGCGGGCCCCCTTCGGCGGTGCCCGGCAGTCCGGGATCGGCCGCGAGGGCGGCACCTGGTCGTTCGACTTCTACTGCGAGGTCAAGAACACCGTCTTCGCTCCGCACGGCTGGAGGTCCTGATGGGTGAAGTGGCCGGGGCGGGCCTGCTGGCCCACGTCCCCACGATCGTCCTGCCGGAGGCGGATCGGCGGGAGCTCAACCACGGCGAGGACACCACCCTCGTCGCCGGGCTGCGGCAACTGCGCGCCGAGGTCTTCGAGGCTCTGGACTACGACACGGTCGTCGTGCTCGACTCGCACTGGGCGACAACCGTCGAGTTCGTCGTCACCGCGCACGACCGCCGCTCCGGGTTGTTCACCTCGGAGGAGCTGCCGCGGGGCATGTGCCGCCGGCCGTACGACTTCCCCGGCGATCCGGAGCTCGCCCACGCCGTCGCCGCGCAGGCCGGCGCGCACGGGACGTGGATCACCGCGATCGACGACCACCACCTGCCGATCTTCTACGCCACCACCAACCTCTGGGAGTACCTGGGCCAGGGCCTGCCGGACAAGCGCTGGGTGTCCATCGGCGTGTGCCAGACCGCCGACACCGAGGACAACCTGCGGCTCGGCCGGGCCCTCGGCGACGCGATCGCCGGGCTCGACCGCAAGGTGCTGCTGATCGCCTCCGGGGCGATGAGCCACACGTTCTGGCCGCTGCGGCAGCTGCGCGCCCACGAAGCCGCCGGGGTCGAGCACATCTTCAGCCCGGAGGCCGCGGCCGCCGACGCCGAGCGGCTCGGCTGGTTCGCCCGCGGCGACCACGAGCGTGTGCTCGCGACCATGCCGGAGTACCTGCGGTTCAAGCCGGAAGCGCGGTTCGGGCACTACCTGATGATGCTCGGCGCGCTCGGCGAGGGCGCCTGCACCGCGAAGTCCCGCCAGTACGGCGAATACGAGAACTCCGTCGGCACCGGGCAGGTGCACCTGTGGTTCGACCGGCCCGCCGACGGCTTCCCCCGCCCCCGACGCACCGAAGGGGTCACCCCGTGACCGAACACCGCCGCATCTTGCTCGACGGCGCCGTCGTCGACGTCGTCCGCGACGGCGACCTCCTCCGGGCCGCCGACGGCCGGGAGGTCCGGGCCGATGACGCCGTCCACCTGCCGCCGGTCGTGCCGTCGAAGATCATCGCCGTGCACCTCAACCACCACAGCCGGGTGGCGGAGTTCGGCACCAAACTCCCCGCCGCGCCGACGTACTTCCACAAGCCCACGTCCTCGCTCAACGCCCACCACGGCGCGGTGGTGCGGCCCGAAGGCTGCCGGTGGCTCAACTACGAGGGTGAGATCGCCATCGTGATCGGCCGCGTCACCCGCAACATCCCGCCTGCCGACGCCGGTGCCCACATCGCCGGCTACACCATCGCGAACGACTTCGGGCTGCACGACTTCCGCGACACCGACGCCGGCTCGATGCTGCGCGTGAAGGGGTCCGACACGCTGTGCCCGCTCGGCCCCGGCCTGGTCGAGGACTGGGACTTCCGCGGCAAGGCGATCCGCACCCTGGTCAACGGCGAGGTGCGGCAGGAGGGCAGCACCGACGAGATGGAGTGGGACATGCACTACCTCGTCGCGGACATCGCCCGCACCATCACCCTGTACCCCGGCGACGTGCTGCTCTCCGGCACGCCGGCGAACTCGCGCCCGGTGGAGCCCGGCGACGTCGTCTCGGTCGAGGTCGACGGGCTCGGGACGCTGACCAACGACATCGTCTCCGGCCCGGTGCCGATCCGCACCGACGTCGGCGCGCAGCCGACGGAGAGCGAAGAAGTGCTGTCCACCGCGCTGGGCGGCGACTGGGAATTCCGCGGCATCCGGCCGCCCCGACGTTCCTGACCCGTGGGAGTGAGCATGCACATCGTCGTCGATCTGAACAAGTGCCAGGACCACGGGCAGTGCGTCTTCTCGGCGCCGTCGGTGTTCTCTTTGGACGGACAGGGGAAGCTGTCCTTCCGCTCGGAGGCATCCGGGACCTACGTTTCGCCGCCGCTGGCCGAAGAGCACCGCGACGACGTCGAAGAAGCGGCCGACGTCTGCCCGCTGCAGGCGATCACGGTCGAGGACTGACGTGGCCGCGGACCGGGTGGTCGTCGTCGGCGCGTCGATGGCCGGGCTGCGTGCGGCCGAGGCCGTGCGGAAGGCCGGGTATGCGGGCGAGGTCGTCGTCATCGGCGACGAGCCGCACCTGCCGTACAACCGGCCGCCGCTGTCCAAGACCGCGCTCGGCGCCGAGCCCGGCGACCTGACCTTCCGGCTCCCCCGGCACGCCCGCGACGTCACCTGGCGGCTCGGCGAGGAGGTCACGGCCGCCGACCTGGCCGCGCGCACGGTGACCCTGGCCGGCGGCGAGGTGGTCGGCTGGTCCGGGCTGGTGATCGCGAGCGGCCTGCGGCCCCGGCGGCTCCCGCTGCCCGGCCCGGACCGCTGCGTCATCCGGACCCTGGAGGACGCGGCGAGGGTGCGCGCGGCACTCCGGCCGGGCGCGCGGCTGGTGGTGGTCGGCGCCGGGTTCATCGGCTGCGAGGTGGCCGCGGCCGCCCGGACGCTCGGGGCTTCGGTCAATGTCGTCGCGCCGGAGAGCGTGCCGGTCGAGCGCCCGCTGGGGGCGTCGCTGGGAGCGGCGCTGCAGCGACGGCACGAGGCCCACGGCGTCCGGTTCCACCTCGGCACCGTGCCGGTCGGGTACCGGGCCGCTTCGGTGGTGCTGGGAGACGGAACGGAACTGCCGGCGGACCTGGTGGTCGAGGCGGTCGGCTGCCGGCCCGCAACGGACTGGCTGGCGGGAACGGGCCTCGACCTGACCGACGGCGTCTTGTGCGACAACGCCCTGCGCGCGGGAGGCCGCCCCGATGTGGTGGCGTGCGGCGACCTGGCCCGCTTCCCGAACCCGCTGTTCGACGCGGTCCCCCGCCGCACCGAGCACTGGACGATGGCGACCGACACGGGCAAGAGAGCGGGAACCACGCTCGGCCGCCACCTGACCGGCGCGGGCGGGGAGGAGCCGCCGTTCACGCCGCTGCCGTCGTTCTGGAGTGACCAGTACGACTTCCGCCTCCAGTCGTACGGAGCGGTCGGACTGGGTGACGAGGTCCGGGTCTTGGAAGGTGACCTGGACTCCGAGGCCGCGGTCGGCTACCACCGGGAGGGGCGGTTGACCGGGGTGGTGCTGCTCGGCCTCGGTGGGCGGTACGCGCACTACCGCTCGCTGGTCGCCGAGGCCTGCAACCTGGCTCTGCGGTAGCGCCCCGGGGTCTCCCGGTACCGGCGCGACACAGCCGCCGGCTACCACCGGAAGGGACGACTACCACGTCCGAAGGTGCCGCGGTAGCCGGACAGCGCGTGGCGCGCCACGGTCCCCCTCCGTCGTTCGGATCGAAACGACCTGCTCCGCGCCCGGCCGATCAAGCCGGGCGCGGAGGGGGAGATTCACCGGTTGGACGCGATGAAATACACGACGACCCCGATCAACGCGAGGACTTCGCTCAGCACGAACGTCGAGTAACCCATCGTCTGCAGTTTCCCGCGTGCTTCCGGCTGCCGCGCGGTACCATTGATGACAGCCGCGAAGATCAGGCCGACACCGATTCCGGGGCCGATCGCCCCGAGGCCGTACCCGATGGCGGCGAGACCGGGGTTGATGTTGGCGGCCTGGGCCAGAACTGTGTCACTCATGGACTTTCCCCTTCACATCGGTCCACGCGCACGCTCGCGTGGAACAGCGGGCTCGTGCGTCACACCGGGCATGGTTCAGGGTCGAGCGAAGGCGCCGGAAATCGCAGAAGGGACGTCGGATCGAGGCAGATCTCGCCGGCCGGGCGGGATTGTCGGTAATCGAGTGGTCCGAACACCGACAGGATATCACGGGAAATCGGGCCGCGCCGCCGGACAATCGGGCGACGGCCAGGTGCAACGTCCATTGTGGTCGGTCGAGGTCACCGGCCACGCCTGAATCGGCCGGCCGATACGCCGGCCGCCTCCGGCGCACCCCGTCGCGTCGCACACGGAGAGTGATCGAGTGATCGCACACCCACCGGAAGGTTTTGTCCGAATCGTTCGCCGTCCACTCGGCGCGACCGAGAAGGCACCGCAGGCCCCGGCTTGTTTCGAAACTCGGTGTACACCGTTCACCAAAGACGGAAAACCTCCGGACAAACCCCGGAGGGCGCCGAACCCACCCGCGCGCCCGCCAATTTTATTAGCCGGAGAGAAATAGGATTCATGTTTGCGCTCTCATTGCCGGGAGCCGCCACCCGGCCCTCCGGCCGGACTCCCCGCCCCGCCTCCACACCCGGCGTCCGAGGCGGTCCGGACCACCCGACCGGCACCCCACGCACCCCACGGTCAGGGCGGATTTCGCGGGGTGACGACAGCTTCGCCGCTCGGGCGGCCAGGCGGGGCGCCAGCACCACCCGCGGGCACCCTACCAGCGAAGATCAGCTCGGTCCCCCGGTGTGCTGTCACCACCATTAATGGTGGTGCTAACACCACCATCCCCGGGTATGTCCGAATACATCCCGAGTCAAACTGTCCACGAACTGATACTACTGGCGAGTTAGGCGTTTCACTGGTCCGAACGGAGGTACCTAAGCCACCGGCCCTCTGCCACTATCTTGCGCAAAATACATCTTCGGATGGTCCGCGATGAGCGGCGGGCTGCCCGAATCTGGGGGTCGATCAAAGTGGAAATCGAACTACTAGGCGCCATGGAAATAAGATCGAATGGGAGAATTTACTCGATACGCGCGAAGAAAGTCCGAACCTTGCTGGCCATGCTCGCGCTGTCGCCGGGACGTCCGGTGTCGTACGAGCAGCTGGCGGACGAGCTGTGGGGCCCGCGGTCACTCGCCAACTCCCGCAACGCACTGCAAGCGAATATCGCACGGCTGCGCCGGCTGTTCAAGCCGATCACCGACGCGAGCGGGGAGGAAGTCGTCCGGACCACCTACAGCGGCTACCAGCTGGAGGTGCCCGCCGAGGCGATCGACTCGCACCGGTTCCTCGAACTCGCGCGACGCGGCACTTCCCTGGTCTCCACCGCACCGCAGGAAGCCACCGGCATCCTGCGGGAGGCCTTGGTGCAGTGGCGCGGGCCGGCCCTGATGGACGTGCAGGAGGGGGTGCGCTGCCGGGCCGCGGCCACGCACCTCAACGAGCGGCGGCTGGCCGTGCAGGAAGACCTCATCGCCGCCCGGCTGGCGGTCGGGCAGCAGCACGACATCGTGCACGAACTGCGGCAGCTGGCCACCGAGAACCCGGGCCGGGAGCGGCTCAGCGAACTGCTGATGCTCGCCCTCTACCGCACCGGCCAGCAAAGCGAGGCGCTGTCGGTGTTCCACCACACCAGCAAGTGGCTCGGCAGCGAGCTCGGCCTCTCGCCGGGCCGCGCGTTGCGGCAGCTGTACCAGGCCATCCTGGTCCAGGACTGCATGCTCGACTGAGCACCGGTTCCCCTTTCGCAGCAGGGACGGCGATCTTCGCCGTCCCTGCTGTCGTTTCGCTGTCACGGACACGGTCCGGGCTCATCCACTCTCCTTCCGTGATCGACGGCCATGATCGTGGCGCACCCGGATGACGGACGGCTGACGGTTTGCCGACGCCGGCCTTCGTCAGCGGTCGGTCAGAGGGCCGTCATCTGCGCTGGCTAGTTTCCGGCCAGGCCGAAGTTCGTCCGAAAACCGGTACAGGAGTGGTCATGACAGCGGCAGTGTCCGAGCGCAGGGAACAGATCCGCGCGATCGTCCGCGAGCACCTCGAGCTCGAGGACGGCGAACTTTCCGAGACGAGCAACTTCATCGAGGACCACGAAGCCGACTCGCTCACGCTGATGGACGTCCTCGCCGCGCTGGAGAAGCAGTTCGGCGTCACGATCGACCAGGCGCAGTTCCGCCGGATGGTCGATCTGGACAGCGCCTACGAGGTCGTCGCGGAATCCGCCGGCTGGTAGGGGAAATCCGATGAGCGAGCACTCCACCGCACCCGGCAGGCGGGTGGTGATCACCGGCTGCGGGGTGGTTTCCAGCCTGGGCACGGGCATCGCCGAGTTCACCGCGGCCCTGCGCGCCGGGCGCAGCAACGTCCGGCCGATCAGCGTCTTCGACACGACCGGCTTCGAGCACAACAACGGCTGCGAGGTCATCGGCTTCGAACCCGAACGCTGGATCGAAAACGTCGACATCGAGTCGCTCGGCCGGGCCAGCCGGTTCTCCACCGCCGCCGCCCGGCTGGCCGTGGCGGACTCCGGCATCGACCTCGACGTGCTGCGCGAGGCGCGCTGCCTGCTGTCGATCGGCACGACCGACGGCGAGTCGCACGAGCTCGACAGCATGGTCTCGCTGGAGATCGCGGCCGGTCCGGAGGCGATGAGCCCGCGGCTGGCCCGGCGCACGTCGGCCGGCCGGCTCGCCACCTCGATCGCGCACGAGCTACGGCTGTCCAATGTGGAGGTCGGCAGCATCGCGACCGCCTGCTCGGCCGGCAACTACGCGATCGGCCACTCGTTCGACGCGATCCGGCTGGGGGAAGCCGACTTCGCGTTGTGCGGTGGCGCGGACGCCGTCTGCCGCAAGACGTTCACCTCCTTCTACCGGCTGCGCAGCATCGCCCCGGACTACTGCCGCCCGTTCGACAAGAACCGGCTGGGCATCCTGACCGGCGAGGGCGCCGGCATCCTGATGCTGGAGAGCCTGGAGTCGGCGACCGCGCGCGGCGCCCGGATCTACGGCGAAGTGCTCGGGTACGGCCTGTCCTGCGACGCCCACCACCCGGTGGCCCCGCACCAGGGCGGCATCGCCCGCTGCATGGAACTGGCCCTGGCGAACGCCGGCGTCAAGCCCGCCGAGGTCGACCTGATCTCCGCGCACGGCACCGGCACCCACGCCAACGACAAGACCGAGGCCGCGGCGATCCGCGAACTGTTCGGCGACGACACGCCGCGCGTGGTGTCGATGAAGTCGATGCTCGGTCACTCGATGGGCGCGGCGAGCGCGCTGGCCGCGATCGGCTGCTCGGTCGCCATCACCGAGGGCTTCATCCCGCCGACCATCAACCACGTCGAGACCGACCCCGAGTGCGCCGTCGACTGCGTGCCCAACGTGGCGGTCGAGGCGGACCTGCGGATCGTGCAGAACAACGGCTGGGCCTTCGGCGGCAACAACTCGGTCGTCCTGATCGGCCGCTACGACGGCCCGCGGGAGGCAGTGGCATGAGCAGGGCAACCCCGGTCATCTCGGCCTGGACGGCGATTTCGCCGTTCGGCCACGACCTCGCGGCCTTCGCCGACGGCGTCCGCACCCGGACCTCCCCGGTGTCCACGATAGACAGCCGGCGCTGGGCGCGGGGACCGGCGGGAACGGCGGCCACCGTCCCGGGCTTCGAGCCGCGGGAGTACCTCGGCACGAAGGGCACCCGGGCGATGAACCGGGTCAGCGGCCTGGCCGTCGCCGCGGCCAAGCACCTGCTCGCCGACATCGGCGTCGAGCCGGGCGACGAGCGCGACGACATCGGGTTCGTGCTGGGCACCACGACCGGCAGCGTGCAGAGCATGATGGACCTGACCCGCGCGTCGCTCACCGGCGACAAGCCCGACCACGTCGAACCGGCCGCGGTCCCCGGCTGCGTGATGAACTGCGCCGCCGGGCAGGCCGCGATCTGGCACGGGCTCAAGGGCCCGAACGCGACGATCGCCGCGGGCCGGACCACCGGCCCGCACGCGCTGAACTACGCGCGGCGGCTGCTGCGGACCGGCCGGGCGACCCGGGTGCTCTGCGGCGCCGCCGAGGAGTACTCCCCCGCCCGCGCCTGGGTCGAGCACCACCGCCGTGGCGGGGACGACCCGGTGGTCATCGGCGAGGGCTGCGCGATGTTCCTGCTCGAGCCCGCGGACCTGCGGCCGGCCGGCCGTCGGGTGCTGGGCACCCTGGAGGGGTTCGAGTCCCGGGTGTGCCTCGACGGCGATCTCGCCGGGACGGTCACCGTCGCCGTGCGCGCGCTGCTGGCCTCGGCCGGGGTCGCGCCCGAGCAGGTGTGGGCCGCGACCGGCAGCGGCTTCACCGACCAGCGCGGCGAACCGGTCGAGACCACGGCGCTGCGGGCCCTGTTCGGGGACGCGGCCGTCGACCGGGTGCCGTCGGCGGACCTCCTGGGTGACACGGCGTCGGCGAGCGCGATGTTCCAGCTCGCCGCGGTCCTCAGCGTCGCGGAATCCGCCGAGCGGGCGGGTGCCGACCACACGGTCGTCACCACCTGCGACGACGACGGTGCGGTGGCGTGCACGCTCCTGCGGCTCGGCGAGCCGGTCCGATGAGCGCGAGCAAGGTCGCGCTGGTCAGCGGCGGGTCGCGGGGCATCGGCCGCGCGGTCGTGCTGAGCCTCGCCGAAAGCGGCCACGACATCGCGTTCTGCTACCGCTCGGACGAGCAGTCCGCCGACGTGCTCGCCAAGGAGGTGCACGACCTCGGGCGGCGGGCGGTCGCCACCCGGGTCGACGTCACCGACCGGGAGGCGGCCGGCGAGTGGGTGGCCGCCACGGCCGCCGACCTCGGCGTCCCGGACACCGTGGTGACGTCGGCGGGCATCACCCGCGACGGCGCGTTCGTGACGATGACCGAGGACCGCTGGACCGACGTGCTGCGGACCAACCTCGACGGCGTCTACAACGTCTGCCAGCCGGCCGTGTTCCTCATGCTCAAGCAGCGCCGGGGCAGCGTGATCACGCTGTCCTCGGTGTCCGGGGTGTACGGCAACCCGACGCAGGTCAACTACTCGGCGTCGAAGAGCGGCGTGATCGGCTTCGCCAAGGCACTGGCCAAGGAGGTCGGCCGGTTCGGCATCCGGGTCAACGCGGTCGCGCCGGGCCTGATCGAGACCGACATGACCGCGCAGATGACGGACAAGGCGCGCGAGAAGCTGCGCGCGGCCATCCCGCTGGGCCGGTTCGGCACCGCGGGCGAGGTCGCCGACCTGGTGGCCTACCTGGCGTCGGACCGCGCCGCCTACATCACCGGAAGCGTTTTCGAGATCGACGGCGGCCTGGTCGTCTGAAGGGGGAAGGTCCACAGTGGACTCCGATAGCCCGAACTTCATCGCGCGGCTGAAGACCGCCGCGCTCGGCTCGGCCGAGCACCCGCTGGTCTTCCTCGGCAACTTCGAGGTCGAGGAGCTGTGGGCGGCCGACGAGCTCGGCCTGCCGCGGGTGTCCGCCGCGGGCAGCACCGCGGTGGTCAACAGCATGGACGAGTTCGCGCTGCTGCTCGGCGGCAAGGGCGACCACGTCGTGCTGAAGCACGCGCCCGACCCGGACTACCACCGCTACCTGCTCGACCTCGGCTTCGAGCTGCCCGAGGTGCACGTCGTGGCGGCCCCGGACCCGGCGCGCAACGTCAGCCAGGACGCGCTCGCCGACCCCGCGCTCGTCGCGGCGCTCACCGAGCTGGCCGCCGACGGCGCGCACCTGCTGCCGCACGGCGCGTCGGCCGTCGAAGAGGAACTGGCGGCCCGCACCGGTGTTCCGCTGGCCACGCCGCCTGCCGCGCTCTGCAAGGCCGTCAACAGCAAGGTCTACAGCCGGCAGCTGGCCGACGAGCTCGGGCTGCGGCAGCCGCCGGGCTGGATCTGCGACACGCCCGCGCAGCTGGCCGACGCCGTGCCCGAGGCCGCCAAGGTGCTCGTCGAGGGCGGCACGGTCGTGGTGAAGGAGGCGTTCGGCGTGTCGGGGAAGGGCATCGCCGTCGTCACCAGCGAGCAGCGGCTGCTGCGCCTGCAGCGGATGATCGAGCGGTCCGCGCGGAAGGCGGGCCGCGACCGGATCGCGCTGGTCACCGAGACCTGGGTCGACAAGCGCGCCGACCTGAACTACCAGTTCACCGTGGGCCGGGACGGCTCGGTGCGGTTCGACTTCGTCAAGGAGGCGATCACCGAGAACGGCGTCCACAAGGGACACCGGATGCCGCCGCGTCTCGACGAGGCCCAGCACGCGGTGATCCGGCACGCGGCGGACGTGCTCGGGGCCCGGCTGGCCCGGGACGGCTATTACGGTGTCGTCGGCGTCGACGCGCTGGTCGAGCCGGACGGCGGGATCTTCCCGGTGCTGGAGATCAACGCCCGCAACAACATGTCGACCTACCAGGTGCCGCTGCAGGAGCGGTTCGTGCCCGAGGGCGCCGTCGCGATGGCGCGGCACTACCCGGTACGGCTGGCCGCTCCCCTGCCGTTCGCCCGGCTCCGCGAAACGCTCGGCGACCTGCTGTTCGCCGGGTCCGGGAGCGGGCTGCTCGTCAACAACTTCGCCACGGTCAACGCCGGCGCGGGGGTCGCCGCCGCGGGCGAAGCCTTCGCCGGCCGCCTGTACGGCGTCCTGATCGGGCCCTCGGCGGAGACGCTGGACGAGCTCGACCGCCGCATCACCGACCGCCTCGCCACCCTCGCCACCCTCGCCGCCCTCGCCGCGCACTGACCCAAGCGCCCCAATGTGGCGTTGGGTGCGTCTGACGCACCGAACGCCACATT
>NZ_JBSGJD010000248.1:0-14191 GCF_053605405.1 Amycolatopsis sp. NPDC003861 | reverse complement strand
CGCGCGCTGCAGGCTGGGAACCTGCAGCGCCCGCCCCTTCCGCTTCAGGGAGAGAGGGCAGACATGTACCGATCAACCCAGCGCGCCGCCGTCGTCGGCGCGATCGCGGCCAGTGCGCTCGCGCTCGCCGCACCGGCCGCACTGGCCACCGTGCAGGGCGGCACTTCGTCGACGTGCGCGGGCAGTTCCTGCCAGACGAGCGAAGTCTGGTTCCCGGGCGGCACCCTGTCGGTCGACGCCGACGTGCACGGCAGCGGCGGGGCGGAGTGGGCCGTCCTCAACGGCAACGGCACCGTCTGCCGCTCCGGGTTCAGCGCCGTGGACCCGCCGCGGTCCTGGACCTGCAGCGGCGTGCCGGCCCAGTGGCTGTACGGCGTCGTCTCCGGTCCCGCCGGTTCGTCCAACATCGGCCTGCGCTGGTAGCACCCGGCAAGAGAAGGAGAACCACCATGAGGACGCTTCGCTTCTTCACCCGTTCCGTCGCGCGCAGCCTGCGCACTCGTGAGCTGGGCGCCGCCTGGCGCTTCTACTACGAGATCTACTGATGACCACCGCGGCCGGGGTCCCCCAGCCCCGGTCGCGGGGCTTCACCCGGGAGGCCTCCGTGCGCCGAGCCACCGCCGAGCCCGGCACGTTCCCGACCGACCCGCGCGCCGCCCTCGAGGGGTGGGCCGGCGACGGGGTCGCGATCCGCCGGTTCGAGCCGGGCCGGTACCTGGTGTCCGGCGCGGAACTGGTCCGCACGGCGCTGGCCGGGACCACGACGCCGTTCGAGGCGAAGGCGGCGACGTTCGGGGCCGTCGCCGGATGGGTGCCCGGCTCCGAACGCAGCCGTCCGGTCAACGCCGCGCTGGCGCGGGAATTGGACCGCGCTTGGGAGGCCGTGCCGGCGGAACGGATCGGCACCGAGCTCCGCCGGTCCGCCGAGGCCGGTGAGACGTGGCCGGGCGCGCTCGCGCCGTGCTACCTGCGGCTCTTCGGCGAACAGCTCTTCCCCGGCCTGCCCACGCGGGCCCGACAGACGTTGCAGGACGCTCTCGCGGCGTCCGACGGGCTCGACCGCACGAGCACGACCCTCCGGCGGCTCCGGGGCCGCCTCGCGCACAGCCGGGCCGACGCGGCCCTGCACCGCTGGGCCGCCGGCCGCGCGGAGCCCCTGCCCGACGCCCTGCGCACCGCCCTCGGCTCGGCCGACGACGTCGCGCTGGCACTGCACGGCCTGGTCGGCGCGGTCTGCCGGGCCGCGGCGATGGTGGTCGCCTGGACGGTCCTGCTCGACCGAGGCTGGCGGCCGGGCACCCCGGCGGGCACGACCCTGCCGCCGGTCCCGGTGACCGAGCCCGCCGCCCACCGCGTCCGCGAAGCACTGCGGCTGTGGCCGGTGGCCTGGCTGCTGTCCCGCAAGGTCACCGCGGCGACGGAGCTGGGCGGCATCCCGCTGGCCCCGGGCGACCGGCTGTACTTGTGCACGTACCTGCTGCACCGTGACCCGGAGGTCTGGGCCGAGCCGGGCGAGTACCACCCGGGCCGCTGGGCGGCGCCGCCGGAGGGCCACAAGGCAAGGTATCTCCCGTACGGCTTCGGCAGCGCGGCCTGCGTCGGCTCCCGGTTCGTGAACCAGGCGACGGCGAAGGTCCTCGAGTCCGCCGATTCGCTTGATGGCTTCGACCTGCGGATCATCGACCCGGAGCCGGTCTTCGGCTCGCTGCTGTCGCCGCCGGTGGTGCAGCCCATCCGACGCGGCTGACCACCCACCCACCCGCCCTCCACTCGAGCCGCCCCCGGGAAGCCCGCTCTCACCCTCCGTGGTGCAGCCCATACGGCCCCACCGGCGGATTCCCGCTACCCTCTCGGCGGGATGACCGGTTCGTCCGGTCAGCGGGGGGTGCGGAACAGAGTGCTCAGCTTCGGGGTGCTGGGACCGTTGCAGGTCCTGCGGGACGGCGAACCCGTCCCGATCACCGGGCCCAAGGTGCGGGCCCTGCTGGCGGCGTTGCTGATGCGGGCGAACACCACGGTGTCGCTCGAACGGCTCACCGAACTGCTCTGGGGCGACGACCCACCGGACACCGCGCGCAAGAGCATCCAGGTGCACGCGCTCCGGCTGCGGCGGGCGCTCGGCGACGGCGTCATCGAAACGCAGCCCACCGGCTACCTGCTGCGCGTCCGGTCCGCGCAGCACGATCTGCTGCGGTTCCGCGAGCTCGTCGCCGCCGCGCCGGGCGAGCCGGATCCGGACACCGAACGCGAACTGCTCGCCGCCGCGCTCGATTGCTGGCGTGGGCCCGTGCTGGCCGATGTTCCGGCCGACGTGCTGAACCGGGAAGACGTCGAGCAGGAGCGGCTGCGGGCGCAGGAGCGGTACTTCGAGGTCAGCCTCGAACTGGGCCGGTCCGGCGAGGTCACCGACGACCTGGCGCGGGTGACCCGCGAACACCCGTGGCGGGAGGCCTTCTGGGCGCTGTACCTGGAGGCCCTGCACCGCTCGGGCCGCCGCGCCGACGCCCTCGAGGCCTACCGCGAGGTGCACCGGATGCTCACCGACGAGCTCGGCATCGGGCCCGGCGAGCGGCTGCGGCGCGCCCACCGGGCCGTCCTCGCCGACGAGACCCCCGACGAACCGCCCGCCGCGCAACCGGAGTTCCGGCCGCGGCAGCTGCCCCCGGCCGTCGCCACGCTCGTCGGCCGGGCCGCGCTCATGTCCACTTTGGACGACCTGGTGGGCGGGCCGGCCGGGCCGCACCCGCCGATCGCGCTGCTCGTCGGGCCGGCCGGGGTGGGCAAGACGACCGCCGCCGTGCACTGGGCGCACCGCGCCGCGCGGTACTTCCCGGACGGTCAGCTCTTCGCCGACCTCCAGGGCTACTCGGCGGTCCCGCCGCTCGCGCAGCTGGAGGTGCTGACCCGGTTCGCGCACGCGCTCGGCGTCCGGCCCGGCCAGGTGCCGACCGAGCTCGCCGACGCCGCCGCGCTCTACCGCTCGGTGCTCGCCGACCGGCGGGTGCTGATCGTGCTGGACAACGTGGCCGGGCCGGACCAGGTGCGCGCGCTGCTGCCCGCCAGCCCGGGCTGCGCGGTGCTGATCACCAGCCGGGACCGGCTCTGCGGCCTCGCCGCCACCGTGGACACCCGGCTGGTGGAGCTGGCCGAACTGCCGCCGGACGACTCGCTCGCACTGCTCGCCTCGGTCGTCGGCGAAGAGCGCGTCGCGGCCGAGGAATCGGCCGCGCGCGAGCTGGTGCGGCTGTGCGCCGGGCTGCCGCTGGCCCTGCGGATCGCCGCGGCGAACCTGGCGCTGTGGCCGGACCGGTCGCTGCACGGCTACCTCGCCGAACTGGCCGGTCCCGACCTCGAACAGCTCGGCGTCCGGCGGGCGTTCGACCTGTCCTTCGACGCCGTTTCCGCCGCCGCGGCCCGGTTCTTCCGCCTGCTCGGGCTGGTGCCCGGGGCCGACATCGGGGTGGCGGGCGCGGCGGCACTGGCCGGGGTCGCCGCGCCGCAGGCCCGCCGGTTGCTGTGGGAACTGGCCGCGAGCCACCTCGTGCAGCCCCGCGGCGGCGACCGGTTCGGCCTGCACGACCTGATCCGCGCGTACGCCGCCGAGCGGGCACGCGAGGACCTCCCGGCGGCCGAGCGGGCGGCCGCCCTCGACCGGCTCTTCGGGTACTACCTGCGGGCCGCGGCCGGCGCGGCGACCGCGCTCTACCCGGACCTGCAACGGCTGCCCGACGCACCCGAAGACGGCGAGGCCGTCGAGCCGGCCGACGCGCGCCGGTGGCTGCTGGCCGAGCACGGCAACGTCCTGTCCGCGATCCGCTGGACGTCCGGGCGGGAGCAGGGGCCGTTCGCCTGGCGGGCCGCCGACCTGCTGCGCGGCTTCTTCCACTCGCACCGCCTCGACGCGGAGTGGCAGGCGGCCGCGACCGCCGGGCTGGCCGCCGCGCGCCGGGCCGGGGACGAGCGGGCCGCCGGCGCGATGCGCCACAGCCTCGGGGCGTTGGCCTGGAGCCGCGGGGACTACGAGACGGCGCTGGCGGAACTCGAAGCCGCCCAGGCGTCCTACCGGGCCGCCGGTGCCCGCGAAGGCGCCGACTCGGTGCTGCACGCGCTCGGCGTCGTGCACCTGGACCTCGGCCGGCTCGACCGGGCGATCGAGTACTTCACCGCGGCGCTGGCCGGGACGCTGCGCAGCGGCGCGTCGATCCGGGCGGCGAACGGGCTGATCAACCTCGGGGCCGTGCTCATCGAACACGGGAGGCTCACCGAAGGTGTCGGGCACAACGAGCGCGCCCTCGACCTCTGCCGCCGGCTCGGCTCACCGCACGCGGCGGCGATCGCGCTGTGCAACCTCGGGTACGGCTACCGCGTGTCGGGCGACTTGGCCCGCGCCAGGGCCGTGCTCACCGAGGCCCTGGAAGCGTTGCGGGAGCTGGGTTCCCGCGACGACGAGGCGGACGCGCTGGTCCGGCTCGCCGCGGTGCACCGGGTCACCGGCGACCTCGATCGGGCGTGGCCCGCCGCGCGGCTGGCGGTGACGGTGGCGCGCGAGGCGGGCAACCAGCGGTTCGAGGTGGACGCCCTCGGCGCGCTCGGCGACCTCCACCGCCAGGCGGGCGACCCGGCGGCGGCGCTGGCGGAATACACCGAAGCCCACCGGCTGGCGGAGAAGATCGGCTACCTCCGCGGCCGGATCGCCACCCTGCTCGGTCTGTCCACTGTGGACAAAGTGGATGCGGCCACGCACGGCGCGGCGGCCTTGCGCGAAGCCGAGGAGGGCGGCTTCCGGCTGCTGGCCGAGCAGGCCCGGACCAGCCTGGCGTGGATCTCGTTCAACGCGGGCTCGCCCGAGGAGGCGGAACGTCTGGCCGCACAGGCGATCGCCGGGTTCCGGGCAAGCGGGCACCGGCTGGGCCAGGCGTACGCCTTCGTCGTGCTCGGCCAGGCCCGCCTGAGCCTGACCGGCCCCGCCGCGGCCCGGGAGTGCTGGCACACGGCCGAGCGGATCCTGGCCACGGCCGGCGAACGCCCGGTGCTGGCGGCAGTGCGGGCGCTGCTGGCCCAGTGACCGCCGGCCGCAAGCGCCCCCGCGAAGACCGTCAACGCCGCGTGGAGAGCTCGGCCGGGTGCAGCTCGTAAAGCGCGTACGCCTTCCGGATCACCGGTTGCGCCACGTTCCGCACCCGCACCCCGCCGGGCGTCACGCCCTGCTCGCACCCGAAGTGCGCGTGCCCGTGCAGCGCCAGGTCCGCGCCCACCTCGTCGATCGGCTCGCACAGCAGGTACGACCCCAGGAACGGGTGGATCTCGGGTGGCTCGCCGTGCAGCGTCCCGGGGATCGGCGCGTAGTGCGTCAGCGCCACGACGACGTCCGTGCCGAGGCTTTGCAACGCTTTGCGCAACGAATCCGCCGAAGCCATCGTGGTCTCGACGAAGTCCTTCATCTCCCGCTCGCCGAACCGGCTGGCGCACTTGCCGGCGAACCCGCCGCCGAAGCCCTTGACGCCCGCGACGCCCAGGGAGCCGTCCGGCAGGTCGTACCGGACCGCGTCGCCTTCCAGCACGTCGACGCCGGTTTCCCGGAGCAGGTTCGAGATCATCTCGCCGGAGTCGCTGTGGTGGTCGTGGTTGCCGAGGACGGCGGCGATCGGCACGCCGAGCCCGGCGAGTTCTTCGGCCACCACCCGGGCTTCCTCGACGGTGCCGTGCCGGGTGAGGTCCCCGGCCAGCAGCAGGACGTCGGCGGTGCCCGCCAGGTGTTCCAGGGCCGGCCGGAGCAGGCCGCGGGAATCTTCGCCCAGGTGCACGTCCCCGACCGCGGCGATCCTCATCGGCCGATCTCCTCCGCGCTCGCCGGTTCGCGGACGTCGGCGACCCGGACGTCGTTGTGCACCAGCTCCCCGGTCAGGTACTCGCCGACGACGGCGTCGACCTCCTCCTTGCGCGCCGGGCAGGTGACTTCGCCGGTCAGGTGCACGTGCTCGCCCCGGACGGTCACGTGCACCCCGAGCTCGGCGGTGCGGGGATCTTCGGCGAGGGCCCGGCTGAGCCGGGCGACGAGGTATTGCGGTGGTTCGGGCACGAGAGCCTCCTTCGGGTCGATCACGGCCAGGTCGCCGAGCAGCGCCAGGAACGCCCGGGCGTACGGGGACGCCGACACCTGCACGGCGACGTCGGTCCAGTCGACCTGCTCGCGCAGGTCGCGGGCGATCCGCAGCAGCGGCGCGAAGTCGCACCGGTGCGCGCTCAACACGAGCAGCTTGTCCACCAGCAGGTCGGTGCCGGAGACGACCGGCGCCGCGGTGGACCCGATGCGCATCAGCGCCGCGCGGTCGAGCAGCTCGTCGGTCACCGGCCGGTGGTTGGGGCCGTGGATGAGGTCGACGAGGATGTCGCCGTCGTAGACCTTCGTCAGCCAGTCCTCCGGCGGGTGCACGCGGCGCAGGCCGGCGGCGGTGAGCACCTCCGCGGCCCGCTCCGCGTCGCCGGGCTTGAGGAACAGGTCGACGTCGTGGTCCGACGGCGGCCCGCCGCGGGCGTACACGGCCAGCCCGCCCGCCACGGCGAACCGGATGCCGGTGCCGTCGAGCGTGGTCACGACGCGAGTCAGGCTCTGCAGCAGCGCCTCCGCTTCCATGGCGGAGGGTTACCCGCGACCGGCGCGGCCCTAACCGCCGTTCGCGGGCCGCTCCCGGAGCCACGCGCAGGCGCCGTCGACCGTGGGGTGCAGCGCGAGCGTGCTGTCCATGCGGGTGACCTGCAGCGAACGCAGCACCGGGCGTCCGTCGGCGACCAGCGCGAACGGCAGGTCCGCGGCCGCCGTCTCGCCGGCCAGCTCGGCGATGACCTGCAGCCCCGCCGAGCCGCAGAAGGTGATCGCGGCCAGGTCCACGATGAGCGCGCCCGGCCGCCCGGCCAGCGCGGCGCGGGCCCGGGCGCGCAACACCGGCGCGGTGCCGAGGTCGAGATCGCCGGCTGCCGCGACGACGACGGCCTCGGGGACGGTGCGGACGCGCACCGTGAGTGTGGACGTCCCGTCGTCGGTCACGGGTGCTCCCTTCCGTCGCTGCCGACCCTAGATCGGTTGCATCGTTTTGTCATCGATTTGCCGGGTAACCGGAGCGGACCAGCCGCCCAGAGGAGAGGACAGCCGGCGATGAGCACCGTGACCGAATCCGTCGATGTCGAGACCGACGTCACCACCGCCTACAACCAGTGGACGCAGTTCGAGTCCTTCCCGCAGTTCATGGAGGGTGTCGACGAGATCCGGCAGCTCGACGACACCCACACGCACTGGAAGATCAGCGTCGGCGGGCAGACCCGCGAGTTCGACGCGACGATCACCGAGCAGCACCCGGACGAGCGCGTCGCCTGGAAGTCCGACTCCGGCCCGACGCACGCGGGGGTCGTGACGTTCCACCGCCTCGACGACCGGCACACCCGCGTCACCGCCCAGCTCGACATCGACCCGGACGGCTTCGTCGAGAACGTCGCCGACAAACTCGGCATCCTCGACCGCCGCGTGAAGGGCGACCTGGGCCGGTTCAAGACCTTCATCGAGGACCGCGGCGGCCGCGAAACCGGCGCCTGGCGCGGCGACGTGGCCCGCCCCGGGAACTGACCGACCGGCCCGCAGCCGCCCCCGCCGTCACCGGGACGACGGGGGCGGTTCGCTGCCGCCGGCGCCCGGTTTATCCCCGGACCACCCGGGTAGCCAGCCGCCCTACCAGGCCGGTGGTCGCCCATCGGCATCCACGTGGGCGCGGAAGTGCCTCTCCCGCAGGAGGTCGAGATGACGCAGGGACCCGGCGGTCAGTCACCGCCGCAACCGGGCGGCGGTTCGCCGTCGATGCCGGAAACCGCCAAGGACGAGGCCCGCGAGGTGGCTTCGACGGCCGCCGACCGGGGTGGCGAAGTCGCGCAAACGGCCGCGGACCAAGCGAAGCACGTCGCCGCGCACGCCCAGAGCGAAGCGCGCGACCTGCTCCGCGAAGGCCGGGAACAGTTGCAGTCGCAGGCCAGGGACGGCCAGCGCAAGGCGGCCGAAGGCCTCCACCAGCTGGCCGGTCAGCTGGAGCGGATGGCGGAGCAGACGGATTCGCCCGGCCTCGCCGGCGACGTCGCGCGCCAGGTGTCGGACCGCACGCGCTCGGTGGCCGACTGGCTCGAGCACCGCGAGCCGGGTGATCTCCTGGACGAGGTCCGCCGCTTCGCCCGCCGCCGCCCGGGCACGTTCCTGGTGGGGGCGGCGGTGGCCGGTGCGCTGGTCGGGCGGCTCACCCGGGGCGTGGTGGCGCAGCAGAAGGAGTCGAACGACCGGACGGACGTCCCGCAGCCGCACGCCGGCCCGGCCGCGACGCCCCCGGTGCCCCAGCCGGTGCCTCAGCAGGGCCTTCCGCAGCCGGGATATGCGGCCCCGGGCGGCTACAACGGACCGCAGCCCGCGGGAGGCCTTCCGCAGCCGACCCAGCCGGGCGCGGCGCCCGGCGGGTACAACGCGCCGCAGCCCCCTGAAGGCCTGCCCCAGCCGGGCGCAACCCCCGGCAGCCACGCCGCGCCGCCCGCGGGCGACCTTCCCCAGCCGGGCCGTCCCGGCGGGCCCGGCGCGCCCACGCCGCCGGAAGGCCTGCCCCAGCCGAGCCCTCGCTTCTCCGCGCCGGGGCAGGTGCCGTGATGACCCAAGCACCCGGGCCCGGGCCCGTGCCCCGCGCCGGTGAACCCGTCGATGTCGCCGATGCTTCGGTCGGCGAGCTGATGTCCAACGTCATGAAGGACCTCTCCACCCTGGTGCGGCAGGAAGTGGAGCTGGCCAAGGCCGAAGTCAAGGCCGAGGCGGGCAAGGCCGCGAAGGGCGCCGGCATGCTCGGCGGCGCCGGGTTCGCCGGCTACCTGGTCGTGCTGTTCCTCTCCATCGCCCTGTGGCAAGGCCTGGCGAACGTCATGGATTCCGGCTGGGCCGCGCTGATCGTCGCGGTCGTGTGGGCGATCGCCGGTGCCGTGCTCTACGCGACGGGACGGCGGGAAGTCCGCCGCGCCAACCCGAAACCCGAACGCACCGTCGAGACCCTGCAGCAGGTTCCCGACGCACTGAAAGGCGAACGACCATGACCGAACCGGAGCGGATCCGCCGCGAAATCGAGAGTACGCAACGCCATCTCAGTACCGACGTGAACGCCCTCACCGAAAAGGTGACCCCGGGCCGGATCGTCGAACGCCGGATCGGCCGGGTGCGGACGGCGGTCGGCAATGCCCGGGACCGCGTCATGGGCACGGCGTCCGACCACGCGTCGACGGTGGGTGACAAGGCCGGCTCGGTCGCCTCGGCGGCCGGGGACAAGGTGAGTTCGGCCGCCAACGCCGTCGGCGAGGCACCGCAGTCGATCCGGCGCGGCGCGCAGGGCAATCCGCTGGCCGCCGGCCTGATCGCCTTCGGTGCCGGCTGGCTCGTGTCGTCGTTGCTGCCGGCGAGCGAGCCGGAGCGCCGGCTGGCCGGTCAGGCGACCGACCTCGCCCGCGAGCACGTCGCCCCGGTCGCCCAGCACGCGGCCGAGGAGCTGAAGGAAAACCTGCGCGAACCGGTCCAGCAGGCGGCCGAGTCGGTGAAGTCGGAAGCCGCCGACGCGGCGTCCACGGTGAAGGACGAAGCGCGGTCGGCGACCGGCGACGTCACCGATCGCGCCCAGGAAGCCCGGGAGAACGTGCGCTCGCAGAGCTGAGGCCGCGGGGCGCGGCCGCCCGGCCGCGCCCCACCTCCCGCGAAAGGACGGCGATGTCCCCGTTCGACCCGCCCGCCGGCGACTCGCTGATGTTCGTCGGCACGGCGACCACGGTGCTCCGGCTGGGCCCGTTCACCCTGCTCACCGACCCGAACTTCCTCCACCGCGGCCAGTGGTCCTCCTTCGGCCAGGGCCTGTTTTCCCGGCGGCGCACCGAACCCGCGCTGCAGCCCGCCGATCTCCCGCCGCTGACCGCGGTCATCCTGTCCCACCTGCACGGCGACCACTTCGACCGGATCGCGTCCCGCGAACTCCCCCGCGACACCCCGATCCTGACCACCGAACACGCGGCGACCCGCCTGCTGCGCCGCGGTTTCCACGCACCGCTCCCGCTCCCGACGTGGACGGCGGAGACCTTCTCGGACGCCGGCGCGCGGCTGACGGTGACGTCGGTGCCCGCCCGGCACGCGCCGGGCCCGATGCAGCGGGTGCTGCCGCCGGTGATGGGCAGCGTCCTGGAGTACCGCGCAACGCCGGAGGCCGAGCCGCTGCGCATCTACCTCAGCGGCGACACGGTGATCCACGACGAGCTGCGGACCATCCGCACGCACTTCCCCGACCTCGACCTCGCCGTCGTGCACCTGGGCGGCACGCGCGCCGCCTGCGGCGCCCGAAAACGCGGGTGCAGCTGCTGCAGCGAGGCGAATTCCTGGCGTTGTGACCGCGGTTCACGGCCACCCGCCCGGTTCCGGTGCAGCTCGGCGAACCATCGGCCACGGCCAGTCCTCAACGGACCCCCGGGTTCTCCGTGACATTTTTTCCGGATACACCCGCCCGGAGCAGCCGGCCGCCCCGTGACTCACCGGGCGTCCCCGGGCCCGGGACCGATCGGGCGGCCCGGACCTCGCGGCCTTCCGCCGTTCAGTGACCGTTCAGTTCGCCTGCGTGCCGGAAAGCGCTGTCTCACCACGCTTTCCGGAGATCACGCGCTGGCCGGGCGCGGACGTGGCCGCGTATGGTCGGCCGGCACGAGCTTGGGAGCGCTCCCGAATCCGGCCCCGACGAAGGAGGACAGCGTGGTTCCCCGACGCAAAACTCTGCTCTCCCTGGTGGTGACGGCCTTCGCCGCCGTGCTGCTGGGCGGCGTGTTCACCGGCGTCGCCGACGCACACGGCTCGGCCACCGACCCGCCGTCGCGCAACTACGGCTGCTGGAACCGCTGGGGCAGCGACTTCCAGAACCCCGCGATGGCGACGAAGGACCCGATGTGCTGGCAGGCCTGGCAGGCCGACCCGAACGCGATGTGGAACTGGAACGGGCTCTACCGCGAAGGCGTCAAGGGCAACCACCAGGGCGCCATCCCCGACGGGACGCTGTGCAGCGGCGGCCGCACGCAGGCGCCCCGGTACAACGCGCTCGACACGGTCGGCGCGTGGCAGACGGCCGACAAGGACAACCGGTTCACCCTCACCATCACCGACCAGGCCCAGCACGGCGCCGACTACCTGCTGGTGTACATCACCAAGCAGGGCTTCAACCCCGCGACCCAGCCGCTCGGCTGGGGCAACCTCGAACTGGTCGCCCAAACGGGCAAGCTCGCGCCCGCCGGGCAGTACCAGGTCGCGGTGAACGCCAGCTCCCGGACGGGGCGGCACGTCGTCTACACCATCTGGCAGGCGAGCCACCTCGACCAGTCGTACTACTTCTGCAGTGACGTGAACTTCTCCGGACGCTGACCGGCCCGGGCCGCGGGAGGTCCCCGCGGCCCGGATTCCGGCGTTAGATACGTTACAGACTCTGATCGTAACGCAAGGCGTAAGCTCAGGGTATGGAACTCACCCTGCCGGGCGGCCCGGACTGCGGGCACGCCATCGAGGTCGCGACGGCCTATTCGTCGCCGTCCCTGCTGAACCATTCGATGCGGGTCTACGCCTGGGCCGTCGCGCTCGGCGACGTCCACCACGTCGCATTCGACGCCGAGCTGCTGTTCGTCGCGGCGATGCTGCACGACGCCGGGCTCGCGGCGGAGTTCGACAGCCACACCGTGCCGTTCGAGGTGGCCGGCGGGCACGTGGCGTGGGTGTTCGCCGCCGGCGCCGGCTGGCCGCCCGCACGCCGGGCGCGGCTGGCGGAGGTGATCGTCCGGCACATGCACGCGGAGGTCGACCCGGCCGAAGACCCGGAGGGGTTCCTGCTGTCGAGGGCCGCGGCGGCCGACATCGCCGGGCGCGACGTCGCGGATCTGCCCGCCGGCTTCCGCGCGGAGGTGCTCGACCGCTACCCGCGGCTGGACCTGGTGGCGGAGTTCCTCCGCTGCTTCGGCGACCAGGCGGCCCGCAAGCCGGAGAGCTCGGCGGCGGCCGCGATGAAGAACGACCTCGCCACCCGCATGGCCCGCAACCCGCTCGAAGGGAACTGAAGTGCAAGCCGTCACCGTCGCCGATCGCACCGCCGAACCGGCCCTCACCGAACTGCCCTACCCGCACGCCGCCGAGAACGACGTCGTCGTCCGGGTGCACGCGGCCGGGTTCACCCCCGGCGAGCTGACCTGGCCGGCCACCTGGACCGACCGCGCGGGCCGCGACCGGGCGCCGAGCGTCCCCGGCCACGAGCTGTCCGGCGTCGTCGCGGAACTGGGCTACGGCACGACGGGCCTGACCGTCGGCCAGCGCGTCTTCGGCATGGCCGACTGGGCCCGCAACGGCTCCTTGGCCGAGTACACGGCGGTGGAGGCGCGCAACCTCGCGCCGCTGCCGGCCGACGTCGATCACGTCACGGCCGCCGCCCTGCCGATCTCCGGGCTGACGGCGTACCAGGCGCTATTCGACCACGGGCGCCTCACGGCGGGCCGGACCGTCCTGGTCCACGGCGCGGCCGGCAGCGTCGGCTCGCTGGCGGTCCAGCTGGCGCGCGAGGCGGGCGCGCGGGTGCTCGGCACCGGCCGCGAGGCCGACCGGGACACGGTGCTCGGCCTGGGCGCGGAGGCCTACTTCGACCCGCTTTCGCCGGACATCGGACAGGTGGACCTGATCCTCGACGTCCTCGGCGGCGAGGTCCTGGACCGATCGGCGGCCCTGGTGCGCGACGGCGGCACCCTGGTGACGGTGGCCGAGCCGCCGCGCGGGCCGGGCATCTTCTTCGTCGTGGAACCGGACCGGGCCCGCCTCGCGGACCTGGCCCAGCGCGTCCGTGAGGGCCGCCTCCGCCCCCGGATCGACACGGTACGCCCGCTGGTGGAAGCCCCGGCGGCGTTCGGCACGCGCGGCAGGACGATCATCCGGACGGCGTGACGTACCGATCGAACCAGCTCCTGGCGGCGCGCAACGGGCCGTCGACCGCCGGGAGGTCGGGGTACCAGGCCTTTTCCCATTCGAGTGACACCCAGCCGGACCACGAACGCAGCAGATCACCGCATTCACCGAGCGGAACGGCCCCCTCCCCCGGTGGGACGGGGGTGGGTGCTTCGCGGCTCTGCACGTCCTTGACCTGGAAGTAGCCGAGGTAGGGACCGAGCACGGTTTTGGTGACGGCGGGGCGTTCGCCGGCCCGCCAGGGGTGAACGGCATCCCAGAGGACGGCGGCGAGATCGGGCGCACCGAACCCGTCGACGAGCGTCCGGGCGGCGGCCCCGGTGGGGTGCGAATCATGGGTCTCGACGAGCAGCTTCACCCGGGCATCCCGGAGATCATCGAGGACGGCGGCGATGCGGGGTTCGGCAGTTCCGTCCCCGTCAGGTTCGCCGCCGGGGAACACCCGGATTTGCGGGGCGCCGAGGCGGTGGGCGAGGGTGATGAGGGCTTTGAGCTTGTCGATGACGGGCCGGTCAGGTCCGGGAGCGGCGACTTTCGCGTAGCCGGCCAGGCAGGAGACGGCGAGGTTTTCGCCGTCGAGGAGGGATCGGACGGAGTCGAGGGAGGAGGCGGAGAGTCCCAAGTGGACTTCTTCGTCGGGGTGGACGCGCAGTTCGAGGCCGGCGCAGTGGTGGGCTTTCGCAGTGCGCGCCGCTTCGCGGAGGGGGATGCCGGGCAGGCCCAGCGTGCTCACCGCGAACTGCCACCCCATCGACGCCCTCCCCGCTCGGCTGGTGGCGAGTGTAAGCGCTTTCCGCCGCGGTGGGAGCGGCCGGTGGCGGATGGCTGGGGGCCTTGGCTGCGAACATTCGCGCCGGGCAACGGCACCCGACCTCGCGGACAGGTCTCCGCACCGCCGCCGTTCCCCGGCTCACCACACCGCCGCCGTTCCCGAGCTCACCGCACCCCCGCCGTTCTCGAGCTCACCGCACCACCGCCGTTGCCGGGCTCACCACACCCCCGCCGTTGCCGAGCTCACCACACCCCCGCCGTTCCCGAGCTCACCACACCCCCGCCGTTCCCGAGCTCACCGCACCCCCGCCGTTCGCGGGCAGGCCGGTGCCCGCGCCCGTGATCACCACGGGCGCGGGGACCCCCGCCCGGCGTATTGATAGGAAGTGCACACGT
>NZ_JBSGJD010000247.1:0-14344 GCF_053605405.1 Amycolatopsis sp. NPDC003861 | reverse complement strand
GGCGCATGCTGTCCTTTCCGGCCCCGCGTCCCCGCGCCTGACGTCCACAGTGGACACTGCCAGTGCGCCCGGTCCGGCGGCCTCCGAGATGAGGACCGCCGGCCAGCCGGACGCGCGCGTCGCGGCCGCCGAGCTTTTCGGTCGGGCCGGCCGGCTCGACCGTCTCCACCGTCAGCTCGAAGCTCACCTTGCCGCGGATGCAGCTGTGCCCGGACAGGCCGATCGTCGGCCGGCTGTTCGGGCCGGCGGCCGCGTCGAGGTCGGGGCTGTCGAGCGGGACGCACGGCGCCACCCGGCCCCACGAGCGTTCCGGGAACGTCAGCCGCCCCACCTTGTGCCGGGTGATCGCCGTCAGCACCGAGCCGACGGCCGCGTCCGCCACGCCGCAGCGGGCCTCCTGGTCGCCGGTGCCGTCGGTGACCGACAGGTCGATCCGGTTGCCGTCGGCGAAGGTGATCGCGCGGGTGCAGGCGCGGCGGTCGTTGAACATCGACTGCTGGACCGCGACGCCGTCGGGCACCGAGCCGGGGTAGCCCTCGTAGGGCTTGATGTTCGGGTCGGAGTCGAAGGCGAGCGGCCCGACGAGGATCGTGCGCGGCCCGGCCTGGGCGCGGCAGCTGTCGAACGTCGGGACGGCTTCGGTCACCTCGGGCACGGTCAGCAGGCTGCAGAAGTCGATGCTGCCGAAGTCACCGAGCGCGGCGGAGGCGGTCAGCGGGGTGGGCCCGGAATCCGGCTCGGGCGCGGCCTGGGTGCTGGCGCAGCCCGCGGTGAGGAGGGCGCAGAACATCGCGACGGCCAAGCTTTTCGGACGCGGGTACACGGAGTGCAAGTATCACCGCATCGCGCGGAAAAGCCAGCCCTGACGGGGACATCTCTCACTCTTTTTGCGGCGGTCCGGTGCGAACGGGCAGCTCAGACGGTTTTCCGTGCACGCGCCGGGGTTTCCCCGGTCATCTGAACGATTTTCGGATTTGCCGTCCCCTAAGGGAGCGATCCATCCCGCGAGCGATGCGGAAGTGGGTACTCCGGTGGTGAAGTGGAGGTATCGGAACTTCGAGGAAAGGGAAAGACGATGAGCGCACCGGTCACACGACGGCTGTCCCGCCCGCGCCACGGCCGCATGATCGGCGGCGTGTGTGCCGGGCTGGCCCAGCGGTACGGCATGAAGCCCGGGACCGTGCGGCTGCTGGCGGTGTTGTCTTGTCTGCTGCCGGGGCCGCAGTTCGTGGCTTACCTGATCCTGTGGGCGGTCATTCCGTCCGAGTGATGTCCTGTCGGACGCGCCGGTGATCCTTTGGTGGTCACCGGCGCTTTGCCGTGCGCGGTGAGGTTCGGCCGTGCGAGCTGGCGGGTGCGTCGGCCGGGTCAGGGGCGCCAGCAGGACATTGCTTCGTCGATCTCGTCCAGGCCCAGGGGCGGGCGGGGCAGCGTCGACGGCTTGCCCGGCTGTGCTCGCAAGCCGTCCAGGAGCATGGCCAAGCAGCGGCGCCAGAGGTCCGGCTCCACCGCCGTGGTGAACTCGATCACCGAGCCGATCATCATGTGCAGCATCGGGATGTCCGTGGGGGCGAAGTCGGCCCGCAGGCCGCCCGCCTCCTTGGCCCGCTCCACCAGCTGTGTGATCAACGGCACCAGGCGGGCTTTCTGCTCCGCGACGTGCTCGTGGCCGAACTTGTTCGACAGCATGATCTCGCGCAGCCCGCGGTCGCCCGAGTGAAGCTCGATCGACTTCCAGGTGAAGTCGACGAACGCCCGCCAGGCGTCGTCGGCCTTCAGTGCCTCCTCCGCCAGGACGGAGATCTCCTCCATCCGCTCGGCGAACATGGCCTCCACCAGGTGTTCCTTGCTGGGGAAGCGGCGGTAGACCGTGCCGACGCCGAGGCCGGCGTGGTGCGCGATGTCGTCCAGCGTGGCCTCGAGCCCGCGCCGGCCGAACACCTCGCGGGCCGACGCCAGGATGCGACGGCGGTTGAGTTCAGCGTCACGCCGCAGCGGCCGCGCCGGTGCGGCGGGACCAGCGTCCCGTGCCATGCCTCCAGTCTAACGCGTCAAGTAGAGGCACTCTCTCCGCTTCTTGTGTACCTTGGGGCGAGTAAGGGGAGATACCTACTCCACATAGTCTTCCGATCACGTTCTGTGAGGATCTTTCATGTCCGAGTCCACGCTCGCCGTCGCGCCGTCGGGGGACACGCGCGCCGACGAAAATCCCCACCACGCCAGACGGTGGCTGATCCTGGTGATGATCGGCATCGCGCAGCTGATGGTCGTGCTGGACGCGACCGTCGTGAACATCGCGCTGCCGTCGGCCCAGGTCGACCTGGGCTTCTCCAACGACGCCCGGCAGTGGGTCGTCACGGCCTACGCGCTCGCGTTCGGCAGCCTGCTGCTGCTCGGCGGGCGGCTCGCGGACCTCTTCGGCCGCAAGAACGCCCTCCTCGTCGGCCTGGCCGGCTTCGCCGCGGTGTCCGCACTCGGGGGTGCGGCGACCAACATCGAGATGCTGCTGGTCGCCCGGGCGGCACAGGGTGTGTTCGGCGCGCTGCTCGCGCCCGCCACGCTTTCGCTGCTGACCACCACGTTCACCGACCCCAAGGAGCGCGGTCGCGCGTTCGGCGTCTTCGGGGCCATCGGTGGTGGCGGCGCGGCGGTCGGGCTCCTGCTCGGCGGCGTGCTCACCGAGTACCTCGACTGGCGCTGGTGCATGTTCGTCAACATCATCTTCGCGGTCATCGCGTTCGCCGGCAGCTCGGTCCTGCTGCGCAACCAGAAGGACGAAGGCCCGCGGCCGAAGCTCGACCTGCCGGGCACGATCACCGCGTCGGCCGGGCTGTTCGCGCTGGTCTACGGCTTCGCGAACGCCGAGTCGGACAAGTGGTCGTCGGCGTCGGTCTGGGGCTTCCTGGCCGCCGGCGTGGTGCTGCTGGGCGTGTTCGTGTGGCTGCAGCAGCGCGTCGAACACCCGCTGCTGCCGCTGCGCGTGCTGCTCGACCGGGACCGCGGCGGCTCCTACCTGGCGATGTTCCTGCTCGCCATCGGCATGTTCGCGATCTTCCTGTTCCTGACCTTCTACGTGCAGCAGAACCTGCAGTTCACGCCGATCCAGAGCGGCGTCGGGTTCCTGCCGATGGTGGCGACGCTGATGCTGTCGGCGACGACGGCGACGGCCGTGCTGCTGCCGCGGTTCGGCCCCCGGCCGCTGGTGCCGACCGGCATGGCGATCGCCGCCGCGGGCCTGTTCTGGCTGAGCGGCATCGACCTCGGCAGCACGTACGTCTCCGGGGTCCTCGGCCCGCTCCTGGTGATGGGCTTCGGCATCGGCCTGGCGATGGCGCCGGCGATGAGCGTCGCCACCTTCGGCGTCGAGGCGCACGACGCGGGTGTCGCGTCGGCGGCGGTGAACACGATGCAGCAGGTCGGCGGTTCGATCGGCACGGCGCTGCTGTCGACGCTGGCCGGCAACGCGGCGGTGGCCTACGTCGCGGGCAAGACCCCGACGCCGCAGCTGGCGGCCGAGGCGGCCATCGAGAGCTACACGACGGCGTTCACCTGGGCCGCGGTGATCTACGTGGCCGGCGCGGTGCTCAGCGGCCTGTTGCTGCGCCCGGGCGTTCCGAAGGGCGAAGCGGCGCCGGGCGCCGTGCACATGTAGGGATTCCTGGTGACGTGACCGGGCTGCCCGGTCACGTCACCAGCCCGTGCCGGTAGGCGTAGACGACCGCCTGGACGCGGTCGCGCAGGTCCAGCTTGGTGAGGATGCGCGACACGAACGTCTTCACCGTCTCCTGGCTGATGAACAGCCGCTCCGCGATCTCGCTGTTGGACAGGCCGTCCGCGAGCAGGCGCAGCACTTCCAGCTCGCGCGGGGTCAGCGGCGCGTCCGGGGCGGCGTCCGGCGCGGGCCGGATCCGGGCGCCGTACCGGCCGACCAGCCGCCGCGTCACGTCCGGGTCCAGCAGGGCCGCGCCGGTGGCCACCGTCCGGATGCCGTGCAGCAGCCGGTCCGGTGGCGCGTCCTTGAGCAGGAAGCCGCTCGCGCCCGCGCGCAACGCCTCGTAGACGTACTCGTCGAGGTTGAACGTCGTCAGCACCAGCACCTTGACCGGGTGCGGCACCCCGGCCCCGGCCAGCAGCTTGGTGGCCTCGATGCCGTCGAGCACCGGCATCCGCACGTCCATCACGACGACGTCCGGACACAGCCGCCGCGCGAGGTCGACCGCGGCCCGCCCGTCGCCGCACTCGCCGACCACCTCGAAGTCCGGCTGGGCGCCGATGATCGTCACCAGGCCGGTGCGGATCAGCATCTGGTCGTCGCAGACCAGGACCCGGATCGGTGCGCTCACGTCGGAATCCGGGCGGACACGGTGAAACCGGCGCCGTCGCGGTCCGCGCTGAAGTCGCCGCCCAGCAGGCCGACGCGCTCCCGGAGCCCGGCCAGGCCGCGGCCGCTGCCGCCGGGGGACACGCTCCCGGACCCGGCCGTGCGGACCGCCACGGCGATTTCCCGGTCGCCGTGGCGCACCTCGACCTCGGTGCGGCTGCCGCGCGCGTGTTTGAGGGCGTTCGTCAGGGCCTCCTGCACGACCCGGTAGGCCACCAGGTCGGCGCTGCCCGCCGACTCCGCGGGCGTGCCTTCCTCGGTGAACTCCACCGGCTGCCCGGCCTGGCGGGCCTGCTCCACCAGGGTGTGGAGCCCGCCCGGCGACGGCGTCTCGTGCTCGGGGTTGAGCAGGTCCAGCAGGTGCCGCAGGTCGGTGATGGCCCGCCGGCCGGTGTCGGTGATCGCGGTCAGCGTCTGGTCCAGCCGATCGGGCGCGGCGGTCAGGTAGCGGGCCGCCTCCGCCTGCACGACCATTGCCGTCACGTGGTGGGTGACGACGTCGTGGAGCTCGCGGGCGATGGTGGCGCGCTCGGCGGCCCGGGTGGCCTCGGCGACGCGGCGCCGGTGCCCGGCTTCCGCGGCGCGGGTGGTGCGCAGCCAGGCCCCGATGCCCCAGGCGAACACCAGCAGCAGGAAGAACGTCACGAACTCCGACACCGGCTCCGAGCCGAACGGGTGGAGGACGATCGCCAGCACCACATATGCCGCGGAGAACGCGAGCGCGGTGGTGCGCCGGCGCCGTTCCAGATGCGCGCCCGCGCTGACCAGCGCGACGCCCAGCGCGGTCCCGGCGACCGAGTGGTAGCCGCGGAGCTGGTCGACGGCGAAGCCGAGTGCCACCAGCGTCAGGCACACGGCCGGCCACCGCCGCCGCACGGCGAGCGGGAGGCTCTCGAGGACGACCACGACGACGGCCAGCGCGTCGAAGGGCCGCGCCGGCACGCCGCCCAGCTGTGTCCCGTGGTTCTGGACCACCGGCAGGAACGAGGCCGCCAGGAACAGCAGCCCGAGCGGGAGGTCGCGGACCACGACGTCGAGCCGGCGCCACCGCGCGCGCACCGCCCGGTGATCGATCACCGGGAAAGTGTAGTGACGTCGTCGACCCGCTCGGCGCGGCGGCGCGGCACCAGGCGGCCGCGCCGGTGGGCCAGCCACAGGAACGCACACGTCGCGAGGACGCAGAACAGCACGGAGTAGAGGGAGCCTTCGGGACCGAAGTCGCCGCCGGTGATGGCCGACGGCCCCGACGTCACGGCGTCGAGCAGGCCCTGCGGGGTGCCGTTGCCGGAGACCTCCGTGCCGAAGATCCCCGCCGCGGCGAAGTTCCAGCCGAAGTGCAGGCCGATCGGGAGCCAGAGTTTGCGGGTCGCGATGTACGCGCCGGTCAGCAGGCCGCCGGCTTCGATGGCGATGGCGATCGCGCCCCACAGGCTCGCGTGCTCGTTGAACAGGTGCGAGAGGCCGAACAGCACCCCGGTGGCCACCAGGGCGATCCAGGTGCCGGTCCACTTTTCGACGAACCGGAAGAGGATGCCGCGGAACAGCAGTTCCTCCGTCACCGCGGCGGCGGCCATGAAGCCGACGAGCCCGGCGGCGCCCGGAACCGTGCCCCAGCCCCGGATTTCGTAGTCGCCGAGGAGGGCGATGTTGGCGATGACGGCCGCGAAGAGCGCGACCCCGATCAGCGTCCCCCGGCCGAGCGCGAGGCCGGCGCCCGGGCCGGCCAGCTCGGTGACCGGGCGGTGTTCGGTCTTCCGCACCACCCACCGGTAGCCGAGTACCGCGAGCGCGGCGGTCAGCCCGCCGAAGATCAGCGTGAGCCACGGATTCCCGTCGGCCAAGGCGACCGCCTGCTGCCCGACGAACGCGATCGCGGCCACGGTCAGCAGCTGCCAGACGACCCTCATGACAACCCCTTCGTCCCGGCCGCGGGGTGGTCCCGCGGCTCCACGGCGAACGCTAGGGATCCGGCGGGCGGGAATCGTCACCAGCGAGCGGACACCCGCGCGTAGCTCGCACGGGGGACACTTGAACCTCCCGGGGCCCGCGCGCCCTAATGAGGACGTGTCCGGAAACGTCGAGTTCAGCGAGTACTTCGCCGCGCGGGTCCAGCGGTTCCGCCGGGTGGCGTTCGCGCTCTGCGGGGACTGGCACGCGGCCGAGGACCTGGTCCAGGCGATGTTCGTGCAGCTGTACCGGCGCTGGCGGCGGGTCCGCCCGGCCACCGTCGACGCCTACGCGCGCCGCATCCTGGTGAACCTGTTCCTGACCGGGCGCCGGGGATCCGGGCGCGAGTACGTGACGTCGTCGGTGCCGGAGCGCGAGGCGCCACCGGGCCGGGACCCGTCGTTGCGCCTGGACGTCGAACGCGCGCTGGCGGAGCTGACGCCCCGGCAGCGCGCGATGGTGGTGCTGCGGTTCCTCGAGGACCTCCCGGTGAGCGAGGTGGCGACGCTGCTGGGCGTCGCGGAGGGAACGGTCAAGTCCCAGACGGCCCGCGGGGTCGAGGCGTTGCGCACGGCCCTGCCGGCGCCGGCGGCGGAGGAGTCGTGATGGAAGACGTCCGGACCGTGTTGAAGGCGTACGTGACCGAAGGCGAGCCTCCGATCGGCTTGTCCGGGGAGGCAGTGCTGGCGGCGGCCCGCCGGGCGCGCCGGCAGCACCTGGTCACCGGCGCGGTGGCGGTGTGCGTCGTCGTGCTGGCCCTCGCGCTGGCGGTGGTCGTGCTGCCCCGCCGGGCCGAGGTCGCGAGCCCGCCGTGCCCGGGCGCCACGGACACCCGGGCGGCGCTGGTCGAGCGGCTGAGCTGCCTGGTGGGGCGGGCGGTGCGCGCGATGCTGCCGCCGGAGGCGCAGATCTCGCGGCTGACGATCCCCGGCGAGACCCCGCCGGCGGACCCGTTCCACCTGATCGCCGACCCGGCCGGCGACGCCCCCGGCGAGGCGCTGTTCCACCTGGGCGTCCGGGTGACCGACGCCCGCGGCACCGGCTCGGTGTACGTCCTCATCCTGCCCGGCGGCGGGGGCGGCCCGAAGTGCGGTGACCCGGAGCAGGTCGGCTGCCGCACGGAAACCACCCCTCGGGGCCTGCTGTGGCTCTCGACCCTGCGCTCGGGCGACGTCGTGACCAACCGGGTCGGCTTGGCCGCGCCGAACGCGCACGTGCAGTTCTGGTCGGACAACAGCGGCGTGCTGGCGCGCACGGGCGTCCGGTTGCCGAAGCAGCGCCCGGAGCCGACGCTGACCCTCGACCAGGTGCGGCAGCTGGCACTGACACCGGGCCTGGACCTCTGACTCAGGGGACCAGCGCGACGAAGCCGAGGCCGGTCGTGCGTTCGGCCACGTCGAGGGCGGCCGCCGGGTTCGCCAGGCCGGTCGGCACGAGCTCGACCGCCGAGAGGTCCAGCAGCCCGGAGCGGACCAGGTTCCACACCGTCGTCACCGTCTCCGGATCGCTCATCCACGAGCCGCGCACGGTGAGGCGCCGGTGCATCAGGTCGCCGTACGGGAGGGGGAGGTCCTGGCGCACGCCGCCGACGAGCACGAGGGTGCCGCGCACCCGCAGGCTGTCGTAGGCGGCCATCGTCGCGTCGGCCGACGGCGTGGCGCCGAGCGTGTCGACGGCGACGTCCACCGGGCCGATGCCGGCCGCGTCCGCCGCCCGGTCGCCGGTCAGCCGGTGGGTGCGCACGCGCGGATCGAGCTTGGCCAGCCGGTCGAGGGCGGCCTCGTTGCGGCCCACGGCCGTCACCGTCGCCGCGCCTTCCGCCAGCGCGGTCAGCACCGCCGCGCCGCCCAGCTGCCCGGTCGCCCCGACCACCGCGACGTCGCGGCCGGCGAGCGGGCCCGCCGCGTGCACGCCGGACGCGGCGATGCAGAGCCACGGCAGGAACGCCAGGCGGGCCGGCTCCGGGTAGCTGTCCGCCCCGGGCAGTTTGACCAGGGTTTCCTTGGCGCACAGGGCTTTCTCCGCGAAGACGCCGTCACGCCACACCGTGCGCATGCGGTCCGTCCGCGCGCTGCCCGCGCCGGAGCCGCCCAGGCCGACCCAGCCCACCAGGATCTCGTCGCCGTCGCCCGCGTCGAGCAGGGCGGTGTCCAGCACGAGGTCGCCGGGCGCGACGTGGAACACGTCCGGCGCGACGTCGAGCACCCGCCCGACGCAGGACGGCCCCAGCACCAGGGGCACCGGCAGGCCGCCGCGATTCCCCTGCACGACGGCCCTGGTGTACGCCGGGACGTGCGCGGCGAGCACCTCCACGAGCACGCCGCCGCCGTTCAGCGTGGGCTCCGGCACTTCTTCGAGGCGGACGTCTTGTTCGGTCGCGATCCAAGCTTGCATGACCCCAGCTTGGCGGCACGCTAAGCTGGTATCCAGAATCGCCTTATTCTGGTACTGGAGGTCCCAGGGTGAGCACCGAACTGGGCGCGTTCCTCCGCAGCCGCCGCGAGCGGCTGACCCCGGCCGACGCCGGCCTGCCCGCCACCGGCCGCCGCCGCACGCCGGGGCTGCGCCGCGAGGAGCTGGCCCTGCTGGCCGGCATCAGCGCCACCTGGCTCACCTACCTCGAGCAGGGCCGTGACGTGCGTCCGTCCGGCCAGGTGCTCGACGCGCTGGCCCGCGCGCTGCGGCTCACCGGCGCCGAGCAGGAGCACCTGCACCGCCTCGCCGGCCGCGGGGATGCGCCGGGGGAGAGCTTCCCGGAGGAGGCCGCGCCCGAGGTCGCGGGCGTCCCGGCGTTGCTGGGCGGCAATCCCGCGTACGTCACCGGGATCTGTTACGACGTCCTCGCGGTCAACGACGCCGCCGAGGAGCTGTTCCGCGGCATCGGGCCGGGCGGCAACGTCGTGCGCTGGCTGTTCACCGAGCCGGCCGCCCGCGAGGTCCTGGTCGACTGGGCGCAGGAAGCCCGCGGAGTCCTGGCCCGGCTGCGGGCGATCGCCGGCCGCCACCCGGACCACCCCCGGGTGACCCGGCTGGTGGCCGAGCTGACCGAGGCCAGCCCCGAGGTCCGCGCGTGGTGGCCGCAGTACGACGTCCAGTTCAGCCACGCGGGCCGCAAACGTCTGCGGCACCCCCGCCTGGGCGAGATCACCGTGCCGCACGCCGCGTTCCACGTCGCCGAGCGGCCCGAGCAGACGCTGGTGGTCTACCACCTAGTGGTGCCGTGACCGCAGCCGCTCGATGACCTCGTCGTCCCAGCGGTGGGTCCGGATCAGCCGGTACCGCTCCGCCGCCACCCACATGTACGCCTCGGCGTCCGTGCGGTCGCCGATCAGCCCCGCCTGCCGCAGCATCCCCACCACCGGGACGAACTCTTCCTCGAACCAGCGCTGCGCCACGCTCGCCCGGTCGCAGAACCTGCCTTCGTCCTGCATCAGCCGGAAGCCCCACGCCTCCACGTGCTCGCCCAGCCGCGCGTAGTCCCACGGGTCCGACACGATCACCGACGCCCGCGCGTGGCCGGTCAGGGGGACGCGCTCCAGGAACAGCCGGCGGTAGTCCTTGACGATCAGGTCGCCGCGGTGGCGGATGCCGCCCGGGTCCAGTTTGGTGCGGACCGCCGTCACCGAAGCCTCTATTGTGGACAGTCCCTGCGCGATCGCCACCGAAACGCGGTGGTGGCCGTCGATGATGAAGTGCAGCTCCCCCACCCGGTAGACCTCGATCGGCGGGATCTCCTCGCCGCGGCGGGCGGCCAGGGCCAGGCGTTCCCAGCGCTCGCGGACGCGGGCCGACGTCGGGCGGAAGCGGCGGTCGAAGTCGCGGCTGCGGTCGACCGTGCCCACGATCGACTCCAGCTTGATCACCCGCAGCCCGATCCGGTGCTCGCCGAGGTAGCCGAGCGCCTCCACCACCTCGTGGAACGGCAGCATGATGTTGACATCGTCGGGCTCCCGGCGCAGCCACGTCGAAAGCCGCGAGAGCACCTGGCCGCGGCGGGCGCGGAGGAAGTCGTTCTCCGCGTCCGCGCGGGGGAATCCCGTCTCTTTCATCAGAACTCCATGATCCGGTGGCCCACCACGTTGCGGATCCGCGTCGTGCCGACCACCCGGTCCGGCACCGGCTCGCCGTGCGGGTGGATGTGGCCGTGCAGCAGCCACTTCGGGCGCAGCGCTTCGATCGTGCGGTGCAGGCACGCGAACCCGCGGTGCGGCGGGTCGGCCCGGTCGCCCAGGTTCAGCGGCGGCGAATGCGTCAGCAGGACGTCGACGTCGCGCCCGTCGCGCCACCGCCGGAAGCGGGCGCGCCGGACCAGCCCGCGGGCCCGCCGCGCCTGCTGGCGCTGCGTCCACTGGTTCGGGCCTTCGTTGTAGCGGATCGAGCCGCCGAGCCCGGCGAACCGCAGGCCGGCGACGTCGACGAGGCGCCCGTCGGCGTTGATGCCGCCCGCCGGGCCGGGCCAGACCGTGGGGAAGCCGTCCTTCATGGACAGCCCGCCGTAGCGCGTGTAGCCGCTCAGGTCGGGGTCGTGGTTGCCGGGCACGAACACACACGGCACGTCGAGCGCGCTCGCCAGGAACGCCAGGTAGTCGTACGGCAGGTCGCCGGCGCCGATGACCAGGTCGACGGAGTGGCTGCGGACCGCGTCGGTCCACAACCGCTCGTCGACCTCGTCGGAGACGACCAGCGCTTTCGGCATGCGCCCAGGGTACGACGCCTCGGCGCTACTTCATCCCGTGCGCGAACCCGGGGTCGGCGACGATGACGAAAGTGATGACGACGATCCACAGCACGCTGAGCGCGAGCGCCCAGAACTTCAAGTTGGACAACAACCTGGACATGACAGTTCTCCGAAGGAAATCCGGTGGGGAAAGGGACTCAGAGCCAGCCGTTCTTCCGGAATATTCGGTACAGCAACAGGCAGATCGCCAGGATCACGCTGATCACCAGCGGGTACCCGAACTTCCAGTGCAGTTCGGGCAGGTAGTCGAAGTTCATCCCGTAGATGCCCGCGATCATCGTCGGCACGGTGATGATCGCCGCCCACGACGTGATCTTGCGCATATCGGTGTTCTGCTGCAGGGAAATCTTCGCGACGGTCGCGTCGACCAGGGTGGACAGCAGTTCGTCGAACGCCGCGACCCGCTCGGACACGGTGGTGAGGTGGTCGGCGACGTCGCGGAAGTACGAGCGGACGTCGTCCGGCACCAGCCGCGTGTAGCCCTCGGCCAGCCGCTGGACCGGCGTCGCCAGGGGCATCACCGCGCGGCGCAGCTCGAGGACCTCCCGCTTCATCAGGTAGATCTGCTCGGCGCTGACCTGCGAGCGGGGCGCGAAGACCTGCGCCTCCATGACGTCGATGTCGGTCTCGATCCGGCCGGTGACGTCGAGGTAGTGGTCGACGACGTGGTCGGCGATCGCGTGCACAACCGCGGACGGGCCCAGCTTCAGCCGCTCCGGGTCCTCGTCCAGTTCCCGCCGCAGCCGCGCCAGTCCCGAGTGGTTCCCGTGCCGGACCGTGATCACGAAGTCGCGGCCGAGGAACACCATCAGCTCACCGGTTTCGACGATCTCGTTCGCCGTGGTGGGGGACTCGTGTTCGACGTACCGGACGGTCTTGACCACCAGGAACAGCGTGTCGTCGTAGCGCTCCAGCTTCGGCCGCTGGTGCGCTTCGAGCGCGTCCTCGACCGCCAGCTCGTGCAGCCCGAACGTGTCCGCGACGCCCTGGATCTGCTGGGCGTCCGGCTCGTGCAGGCCGATCCAGACGAACCCCTCGTGCCGCTTCCGGACCTCCTTGATCGCCTCGGAGTGGGTCCAGCGGCCGGGCAGGCGCTCACCGCCGACGTACACCGCGCAGTCGACGACGTACGCGGACAGCGGCACCGGAACCGGGCGCACGGGAACGGTGCCCTTGTTGCCGCGGCCGCGCAGGCCGCCGAGGGAGGGGATGGCAGGCATGGGATCTCCTGGTGTCGTGCGTGGTCGTGCGAGACGACGGACCAGGGGCGGAAAAGACGTCCGCCCGGCGACACACCAGCGTTCCCGGGGTGAAAAGGCCTACCAGGAGATGAGCCGGCCGGCCGGTGAGGTGGGAACGCTGGGACTACTAGGGAGCGGACTATCGCCACTACTCATCGAGTTCCTCACCTCCTTCGGGCCGGGGGCAACAGTGGTGGGGCTCGCGTTGACGCGCGAACACCGATGGTTGAGGGTACTCCTCACTACTGATGCGTGTCGGACCAGGCTCACGCGGTGTTACGCGACAGGGAGATGACGAGTGCAGTTCGGTCGGTACTACGAGGAGTTCGAGGTCGGTGCGGTCTACAAGCACTGGCCGGGCAAAACGGTCACCGAATACGACGACCACCTGTTCTGCCTGATCACCATGAACCACCACCCGCTGCACCTGGACGCACACTACGCCGGGGAGACCACCGACTTCGGCAAGAACGTCGTGGTCGGGAACTACGTCTACTCGCTGCTGCTCGGGATGTCGGTGCCGGACGTCTCCGGCAAGGCGATCGCGAACCTCGAGGTCGAGTCGCTCAAGCACGTGAAGCCGACCTTCCACGGCGACACGATCTACGGCGAGACCGAGGTGCTCGACAAGACGCCGTCGAAGTCCAAGGACGACCGCGGCGTGGTGTACGTCGAGACGCGCGGTTACAAGCAGGACGGCCTGATCGTGTGCACTTTCCGGCGGAAGGTGATGGTGCCGAAGCGGTCGTACGGGGAGACTCGGGGCGGGGAGCAGCCGGGCCGGCCGGTGCCGCACGAATGAGGCTCTGATGGACCTGGACGGGATCAAGGGAGTACTCCGCACGTTCGCGGAAGTCGAGGCCCGCGGGGTCTCGCCGCTGTACGAGCACCTGGCGCTGCAGGCGGCGGCGGACGACGACGTGGCGGGTCTGCTGTCGGGTGCTCGCGACGGCGAGGTGCGCGGGACGCTGCTGATGGCGGTCGCGCACCGGCTGGTGCAGGCCGACCCGATCCACCCGCTCTCGCGGTACTACCCGTCGCTGGGCGGGTTCGACGGCGTCGACTCCGACACGTGGCCGCTGTTCCGGTCGTTCCTGCTGGAGCGGGCCGACAAGGCGCGCGCGTTGGTCGCGTCGCGGTACACGCAGACGAACGAGGTCCGCCGGGCGGCGTTGCTGTACCCGGGCGTGGCGCGGGCGGCCCGCGAGGCGGGCGGGAAGGTCTCGCTGCTGGAGGTCGGCTGCAGCGCGGGGCTGCTGCTCGGGCTGGACCGCTTCGGCTACCGCTACCAGTGCGACGGCGGCGACCAGCTGACGGCGGGGCCGACGAAGGCGGCGGTCGGGCTGCACTGCGCGCTGGACCTGGCCCCGGGCGCGGTGGTGCCGAAGCTGCCGAAGAAGCTGGCGCTGCTCGACCGCGCGGGCCTCGACCGGGCACCGGTGGACCTGTCGGACGAAGACGAGCTGGCCTGGCTGGAGGCGTGCGTCTGGGCGGACCAGCCGGACCGCATCCGGCTCCTGCGCACGGCGGCGGCCGAGCAGGCGCGCCACCGGCCGCGGTTGATCCCCGGCGACGGCGTCGACGACCTGGCCTCGGCGGCTGCGTCGCTGGAGGGGCCGCTGGTGGTGCTGACCAGCCACGCCCTCGCGTACTTCCCGGCTCCGCGGCGGGCCGCGTTCGTTTCGGCGTTGGCGGAGCTGGCTGCTTCGCGGCCGGTGTGGTGGGTCTCCGAGGAGTTCTACGGCGCCGGGCTGGAGCAGGTGCTGCCGGGCCGCGAGGACCTTTCGGGCGCGGACGGGCTCGCGACGCTGGGCGTCGTGCGCTGGGAGGACGGCAAGGCCGAGGCGCACGCGCTGGCCCGGACCGCGCCGCACGGGCAGCGGATGACCTGGTTGCCGCTGTAGTCGCCTTGGTGAGTGGTTGGGGTGCCCACCGTCGCCTTGGTGAGTGGCTTGGGTGCCCGCCACCCCGAAGCCGGATTGTGACTACGGCCGGTGGTACCGCGTCAAGGCGGGAAAGCGTGCCTTGACCCGGCAC
>NZ_JBSGJD010000246.1:0-14397 GCF_053605405.1 Amycolatopsis sp. NPDC003861 | reverse complement strand
AGCGGCCCGGGCGCGCCGCCTGGCCGAGGTCGGCGAGCACCGCGCGCCGCCCGGCTGCCGGAGGCAGGGCTGGTGCGCGGCGGGTTTCTGTCCCGGGATCGCCGCCCCTGACCCGGCGCGGTTCGGATGGTGGTCTCGCGTCGGCGGCCGCGCGAGGCGCCGTTCAGCGGCCCGGGCGCGCCGCCTGGCCCAGGTCCGTGAGCACCGCCCGCGCCGCCCGGGTGCCGGATGCCAGCGCCCCCTGCAGCGAGCTCGTGTCCCGGTGGTCACCACACACATACACCCCGTCGCCCAGCCGGACGTCGCGCCGAAGCGCGTGCGGCGGGGGCATCGACGGCAGGCCGTGGGCGATCTCGTAGCGGGCCACCAGCGGCCAGCGCGTCGCGTCCGTGCGGTACATCCGGCCCAGCGCCCGCCGCACCTCGGCCTCCGGGAGGGCCGTCAACGCCGACGCGCTCACCAGGGCCGTCCCCGGCGGTGCGTACGTCCGGCACACCTCGCTCACCACGCTCGTGTTCACCACCGGCCCGCCGCGCGCGTCGATCACGATCACCGGCTCGCGCAACGGGGACCGCGGGGGCGCGAAATACCACGTCGTCCCGCTGTTCCAGCGCGGCTCCTCCACCCCTGCGAGCCGCGCGGCCGTGGAACCGTCGGTCGCGACGACGACCGCGCGGGCCGGCCAGCGCGTGCCGTCGGCGGTGCGGACCTCGCCCGGGCGGACCTCCTCGACCGGTGTCTCCAGGTGGACGGCCGACGTCGGCAGGCCGCGGGCCAGCTGCCTCGGGAGCTCGCCCATGCCCAGCGCCGGCAGCGACGGGGCCGAGCGCAGGAAACTGCGCCACACCAGCTGGAAGAACCGGGCCGACGTGCCCAGCTCGCCCTCCAGGAACACGCCCGAGAGGAACGGCCGGAACACCGTCTCCACCGCCCGCGCCGACACTCCCGCGTGCCGCAGCTCGGCGAGCGTCGTGCGGTCGTCGCGGTCGATGATCGCCTGGGCCGGTCCGGCGGCGACGCGGGCCGACAGCGCGCCGAGCGCCGCCAGGTCCTTCGCCGACAGATAACGCCGGGCCGCGATGTCGCGCAACGCCTTCGGCGTGTCGAGGGGGTGGCCGAGCAGGGAGACGCGGTCGTCGTCGGCCACCCGGACCGCGCGCCAGAACCGGCCCAGCTGCAGGGCGTCGACGTCGACCAGGCGCCGGATCGCCGGGTAGGCCGGGTTGAGGATCTGGAAGCCCCGGTCCAGCCGGAAGCCGTCGACGACGTCGGTGCGGACCCGGCCGCCGACGTCGTCCGAGGCCTCCAGCACCGTGCACGGCACGCCGGCCCGGTGCAGCGTGACGGCGGCGGCCAGCCCGGCGAGCCCGGCGCCGACGATGACGGCGGTCATCGGCTGAAGAACTTCGTCGCGGCGAGCCGGTTGAGCACGCCGATCCGGCCGCGGTTGGGCACCGACCGCAGCGGGTGCCCGGCGAGCCCCCAGCCCTGCAGCAGCGTGGTGGCCGCGGCCCAGCCGGTCGTCGCCGCGCGTTCCATCAGCGCCACCGGGAGGTCGATCCGCACGCCGTCGCCGGCCAGGACCAGCGCCGGGTCCGGGGTGGAGACCGTCGGGCGGCGCGCGAAGTCGCCCAGGCCGAACAGCGGGCAATCCTCGCGCCACAGCGAAATCGACGCCGTCACCCCCGCACCCAGCGTCTCGGGGTAGATCGCGTGCAGCCGGTCGTCCACGGCCTTCACCAGCGTCTCGCGGTCGTCGGTCGCGGCCGCGTACGCGTGCAGCTCGACAACCGAGCCGCCGGTGCGCGCCGCCCAGCGGCGGGCCTCGCCCTCGTAGCGGTCCAGCAGGCTGATGTTGTCCAGCGGCGGCACGCTCCCGGTGCCCAGGAAGGGCGGGCGGGCCGCGTCGACCGGCCGGTCGAGCCAGAGCCGGCGGACGAGGAACGGCGGCGCCGTGCGCAACCCGGCCACGGCCGCCCGCCACTCCGGTGTCCCCACCGTGGGCGACGAGCCGACGATCGCCTGCAGCCCGCGCACCGAAGACGCGAGCACGACGCTGTCGAACTGCGCGGTGTCCTCGGCCGTCGTGACGGCGAAGCCGTCGGACGTGCGTTCGAGGGACGCCACCGGTGTGCCGGTCCGGATCGTCACCCCGCGGTCGGCCAGGTAGCCGGCCAGGGGATCCCACAGCGCCTGCGGGAACGGCTCGGTCGGCACGTCGAACACCAGACCTTCGCTGGAGCCCAGGAAGTACAGGTGGAACATGGTCGCCAGCTCCGCCGCGGACAGCTCGCGCGGGTCGGCGAAGAAACTGCGCGAGAACACCTCGAACGCCAGGTGCTTGGCCGCTTCGGGGAAGTTGATCGCGTCGAGGAAGCTCGCGGCGTCGATGTCGTCGAGCCGGTGGTAGGTCTCCGGGACGCTCACCGTGGCCAGCGGCAGGGCGTTGCGGCCGTTGAGGCGCACGAGGTCCCGCGGGGTGAACGTCGGGCTGCGCCAGGCGAACGCCAGCGCGTTCCACGGCGGCGTCCGGGGAAGCCCGGCGAAGGTGTCCGTGCGGCCCTGGGCGTCCAGGAGCGGGTAGTCGGCCAGCGGGGCCAGCCGGTCGAGCCCGGGATCGGTGCGCTTGAGCAGCGCGCGCAGGTTGTAGTACTGGCGGAAGAAGGCGTGGAAGCCCCGGCTCATGGTGACGCCGGTGCCGTCCGGCAGCCGGTCCGCCCAGCCGCCGACGCGCCCGCCGAGGTGGGTGTCGCGCTCGAAGAGCGTCACCGTGACGCCCCGCTCGGCCAGCCCGGTGGCCGCGGTGAGGCCCGCGATGCCGCCGCCGACGACCGCCGCGGTCGGGCGCCGGCCGAGCCGCCCGGCGTCGGGCAGGCCGGGCGGCGCCGGCCGGGTCTCGATGCGGCGGTCGGTGCCGAGGGTCACGACTGCTCCTGCGGGTTGGTGCCGAGGACGGTGTGCACGATGCCGTGCTGCCAGCCCGGCATCGTGCCGGTGCGGACGTCGGTGAAGCCGGCGTCGGTGAGCCGGCCGGCCAGCGCGGCGATCCCGTCGAACTCGAGGACGCTGCGGCGCAGGTGGCGGTAGAGGGTCGCGTCCCCGGTGGTGACCTTCCCGAGCGGGATGATCACGCCCGCGCAGACCGCGTTCCACACCCAGCGGGCGCGCCGCGAGTCCCGGACGGAGTACTCGTGGATCGCGATGCGCCCGCCGGGCCGCAGCAACCCGCGCAGCCGCCGCAGCTGGGCGGTCGGGTCGGTCAGGTTGCGCAACAGGTACGCCGCCAGGATCGCGTCGAACGGGCCGGAAATCCCGGCCAGCTCCTCGACCGGCGTGTGCACGAAGGTGACGTTGCCCGGCCAGTCCTTCGCCCGGGCCTGCGCCAGCATCTCCCCGGAGGCGTCGAAGGCGGTGATCTCCGCTCCGGGTGCGATGGACCGCAGCGCCGCCGTCGACGCGCCGGTGCCGCAGCCGGCGTCCAGCAGCCGCAGGCCCGCCCCGGCCCGGGGCAGCTCCAGCCGCCGGGCCGAGAGCCGGAGGTGTTCGTGGTAGCCCGGGTTGGCGCCGACCAGCCGGTCGTACCACCGCGCTTCGGTGTCGAAGGCCGACGGCACCGTGCCGCGGGGGAGGCCGTCCTTGGCCAGCTGGCTCATGCTCGCTCCTCGCGGGGGCCGGTTCGTTCCCACACCAGCAGCACCGCGGTCACCAGCGCGAAGCCGAAGAGGAAGTCCTCGACCGGGATGTCCCAGGGGAAGCGCCAGCCGGTGATGTGCTCGGGGGAGTAACGGACGATCGGGTCGGACAGTTTGGTCAGCCAGCCGTCCACCGGGATCTGGAAGGCGGTCACGATGGCCATCGCGATCCAGTAGGCCGGACGGCGGAACAGGCCCGTGCGCAGCACGAAGACCTCGAGCAGCACGACGACGGCCACCGCGGCGACCGCGGGCACGGTGTAGCCCCAGGGGATCACCGGCGCGCCTCCTTCTTCGCGAGCCGCCGCACGAACACCGTGGTGAGCTGGACGGCCTCGTAGGTCAGCAGCCCGCAGATCGGGATCACCACGAAGAACAGGACCTCCTCCAGCGGCACGGCGAACGGTGCGCGGATCCCGGTGACGCGGCCCGGCGCGTAGTCCCAGACGCGGCCCGCGATCGCCAGCGCGTCCCAGACGAGGAACACCAGCGCCACCGGCAGCACCGTGCGGACCAGCCGCCGCGGCTGCCGGTACACGCGCGCTCCGGCGAGCTCCAGCGGCAGCGTCACCAGGACGCAGGCCGCCAGCACGACGAGGTATTCGAGCTGGCCCACCTCAGCCCACCGCCACCGGGAGCGCCGGCGCCGGGTGCCGGACCCGCGCCCACTGCGTCCGCGCGACCGCCCCGCACGCGACCAGCAGCCGCTGCCCCCGGGACACCGCCGCCCGCCCGGCGAAGACGTCGTGGCCGGCGGCCTCGATGCGGTCGAGGATCCGGCCGTACAGGGTCGCGGCCGTGGCCACGCACGGGCGGGAAACCGGGTGCAGCATGGCGATCCCGGGCCGGGCCTGGGCGTACACCTCGCGCGTGAGGGCGATCTGGTTCCGGATCGCGGTCCGGACCGGCTGGTCGGCCCGCCCCTGCCGGGCGCACCAGGTCAGCCGGTCGCGGTCGACGCCGTCCGCGGCCAGCTCGTCGGCCGGCAGGTAGACGCGGCCGCGCTCCAGGTCCTCGGCGACGTCGCGCAGGAAGTTGGTGAGCTGGAAGGCTTTCCCGAGCGCGGCGGCCCGCGGCTCGGCTTCTTCGCGCGGGGCGACGGTGCCCAGCACCGGCAAAACCTGCAGCCCGATCACCTCGGCCGAGCCGTGCACGTAGGTGTCGAGCTGGGCGCGGGTGGCGTAGCCGGTGACGGTGAGGTCCATCCGCATCGAGGTGAAGAACGCTTCGAAGTACGCCTTGGCGAGGGTGTAGCGGGCCGCCGTGTCGATCACTGCGGTGAGCAGCGGGTCGTCGCTCGCGCCGGCGTCGAGGTCGGCGAGGAAGCGCTTTTCGACCTCCCGCAGGCGGGTGTCGAGCGAGGCGGGGGTGGCGTCCGCGGCCGGCTCGTCGACGATGTCGTCGAGCCAGCGGGCGAAGCCGTAGAGCGCGTGGATGGCCGGCCGCTGGGCCGGGGTCAGCAGCCGCGTCGCGAGGAAGTACGTGCGGCCGTGGCGGGCGTTGAGTTCGCGGCACCACGTGTAGGCCGAGCGCAGGCCCGGTGCGCGGATGCCGGCGGCGTCGAGTTCACGTCGGGTCATCGAGTCCCTCCGGTGATCCGGTCGGCGGCCAGTCTGCCGGAGATGAGCACGGTCGGCACCCCGACGCCCGGCACGGTGGCGCCGCCGGCCAGCACGGCGTTGTCCGTCCCGCGCGGGAGGTTCCGCGGCCGGAACGGGCCGGTCTGGGCGAAGGAGTGCGCGTAGCTGAACGGCGTCCCGGCGACCAGCCCGCGCTCGGCCCACTCGGCCGGGCCCAGGACGTGCGTGAACTCCGGTTCGAAGCCGGGCAGCAACCGGGCCCGGGCGACGTCGAGGACCTCCTCGGCGTAGGCGCCGGTGCCGGCCGCCCAGTCCGCCGGGCCGCGGTCGAGGTTGGGCACCGGCGCGAGCACGGAGTAGAGCTGGCGGCCGGGCGGCGCGAGCCCGGGATCGGCCGCGGTGGGCCGGGTGATCAACAGCGACGGGTCGCTCATCCGCCGTCCCTGCGTGATCAGCTCGTCGAACGTCGACCGCCACCCGTGCCCGAAGGAGATCGTGTGGTGGGCGACGTCCGGGTGCGCCGAGGGGCCGCCGGCGTGCACCACGAGCGCCGACGGCGCGGCCCGCAGCGGCACCGGCCGCCGCGGGTGCCGGCCGAGCAGCCGGTAGCTCTCGGGCAGCTCGGTGGTGAGGACGACGGCGTCGCAGGGGTATCGGCTCCCCGAGGCGGTCCGGACGGCGGTGACGCGGCGGCCCCGGCGTTCGAGGTCGGCCACGGTGTCGCCGTACTCGAACTTGACCCCGGCGTCGGCCGCGACCCGGGCCAGCGCCCGCGGCAGGGCGGCGATCCCGCCAGTGGGGAAGTACACCCCGCCGACGGTGTCCATGTACGAGATCACCGCGTACAGCGCCAGGGCCCGCATCGGGGACTCGCCCGCGTAGAGCGCCTGGAAGGTGAACACGCGCTTGAGCCGTTCGTCGGAGAGGAACCGCCCGACCCGGTTGTCCAGCCGCCCGAACCCGCCCAGGGCCACCAGCCGGGCCAGTTCCGGGCGGAGCATGCCGAGCGGGGAGTCGATGTTCGCGTCGACGAACCGGCCGAACTCCGTGCGGTACAGCTGCGTCAGCCAGGCGCGCAGGCGGGTGTAGCCCGCGGCTTCGGCCGGGCCGGCGAACTCGCGGACGGCCTCGGTCATCGCGTCCGCGTCGGAGTGCACGGGCAGCGTGCTGCCGTCGGCGAACTGCGCCACGTACGCCGGGTCGAGGCGGGTCAGCGGCAGTTCCTCGGTGAGCTGGGCGCCGACCGCGGCGAAGGTGTCCCGCAGGATCGACGGCATGGTCAGCACGGTCGGGCCGGTGTCGAGCAGGTAGCCGGCGCGCTCGACGCGGCCCGCGCGGCCGCCCGGGCCCGGGTCGCGCTCGAGGACGGTGACCTCGCGGCCGCGGCCGGCCAGGTGCAGGGCCGCGGCCAGGCCGGCCAGCCCGGCCCCCACGACGACGACGCGGTCCGCCGGTCCGGGCACGGTCTTCATCGGACGCGGTCCGTGCAGCGGATCGCGAGCGCGGCGAGCAGGTCGGCGGCCGGTTGCGGGACGACCGCGGGGTCGATCGCGACCAGGGCCTTGTCGGCTCGTTCGCGGATCAGTTCGCCCAGGCGGTCCCGGGCGCCGGTGGCCACGATCAGGTCCCGCCAGCGTTCGACCGCTTCGTCGTCGATCACCGGGAGGTCGAGCAGTTCGGCGAGTTCGGCCTGGTGGCGCCGGCCGGCCATCGCCGCGGCGAGCACGACGACGCTGGAGGCTTTGCGGTCGCGCAGGTCCTGCCCGGCGGGCTTGCCGGTGACGGCCGGTTCGCCGAACACGCCGAGCAGGTCGTCGCGCAGCTGGAACGCCTCGCCGACCAGGCCGCCGAACTCCGACAGCCCGGCGGTGAGCTCCGGGCCGCAGCCGGCCAGTGCCGCGCCGAATTCCAGCGGCCGCCGCACGGTGTAGTTGCCGGATTTGCGGCGCAGGACGTCGAGCAGGGTGTCCCAGCTGGGCAGCGCGCGGGCGTCGTTGACCAGGTCGGCGAGCTGGCCGACGGCCAGCTCGGCGCGCATCGCGTCGTAGTGCGGCCAGGCCCGGGCCAGGTGTGCGGGGTCCAGCCCGCTCTCGCGCAGGAGCTGCTCCGACCAGACCAGGAAAAGGTCGCCGAACAGCGTCGCGACGGATTCGCCGAACCGGGCGGCCGAGCCGGCCCAGCCTTGCTCCTCGTGCCACCGGGCGAACCGGACGTGCAGGGCGGGCCGGCCCCGGCGGAGTGCGGAACCGTCCATCACGTCGTCCTGGACCAGGGCGAAGCAGTGCAGCAGCTCGAGCGCCGCGGCCGCCCGGACCGCGGCGTCGGAGTCCGGCTGCCCGCACCGCCAGCCCACGTAGGCGAACAGCGGCCGGAGGCACTTCCCGCCCGCGACGAACTCGGGCACCGCCGTGGCCGCGAGCGCTCCCTCGCTGCGCCCGGCGAAGTGCTCGGCCGCCCGTTCGGTCACGAACCCGTGCGCCTCGGCCAGGCAACGCCGGCCCCAGGCGTCCAGCCGGTCGGCCGGCGTCATCGTCGCGGTCATGCGCCGCCCTCCCACGTTCAGGCTATTCGATTCGCAACCGTTGCATATGGGGTGTAGCTTGTCCACTTGAACGGGTGAAAACGCAGCGGCGGCCCGAACCGATCGCTGCCGCATCGAAGCGACTTTCCTGTGGACGGGGTGGTGTTACCACACGCCACCCCGCGGGGCCCGCCGTCCTCCCCTCGGCGCGGGTCCGGCATCCGGCGGCGCCCGGGTCTCCACCCCGGGTGTCGCCGGATGCGTGCCGGATAAACTTCGATCCGGGGGTTCGGCTGGCAGGACGTGGTGTTGATGGACGTCGATGCGGTGAGTGGCCGGGGTTCGTGGACGCCCGGCAAGGTCGCCGAGCTGCTCGGCGTCTCGCCGGTGACGCTGCGCACCTGGGCCGCGCGTTACGGGGTGGGTCCCTCGCTGCGCGACGACGGGCGCCACCGGCGCTACTCCGACGCCGACGTCCGCCGCCTGCAGCACATGCAGCGGCTCATCGACCGGGGCCTGCGCGCCCGCGAGGCCGCCGCGGCGGTCTTCTCGGGTCTGCCCGACGCGCTGCCGGACGTCCCGGCCGGCCGGCGCATCGAGGAGCTGGAGGGCGCCGCGGAGGGTCTTGATTTCGCGGCGCTGGCGGCGTTGCTGGACGAGCTGCTCGACGCGCTGGGCCCCTCGCGGGCCTGGACGGACGTGCTCGTGCCGGTGCTGGCGCACCTGGGCGGCCGCTGGCTGCGCGGCGACGTCTGCTTCGAGTCCGAATGGGCGCTGACCGGCGAGATCTCGTTGGCGCTCCAGCGCTACAGCGCCCGGTTCGCGAACATCCCGCCCGGCCGGGCGGTGGTCCTGGCGTGCTGCCCGGACGAGCGGCACAGCCTGCCGATGGAGGTGCTGCGGGCGGCCCTGGTGGAGATCGGCATCCCGGCGGTGTACCTCGGCCAGCTGGTCCCGGCCGAGACGACGGCGGCCATCACGGCCAAACTCGACCCGGCCGCGGTGTTCCTGTGGTCGATGTCGGCGGGCACCATCGACGACGCCCTGGCCCGCCGGCTGCGCGGCCGCGGGGTCGACGTGGTGCTGGCGGGGCCGGGGTGGGCGAATCTCGCCGGCCGGGACGTCGGGTGGGTGAACGATCTGGCCGGGGCGGTCGAGGTGGCGGCGGAGCGGCTGAAGGCGTAGGGCCGCTCGGCGTGGTGGCCGGGCGCGTGGGTTCCCTTCGCGACCCCGCGGGTACACCTGAACTGCGTGGCCTTGTCCCGCCCGCGTGTGAACCCTCGCGGCGGGACCTCGGCTGCGGCCCGGAAGCGTTGCGCAATCGCTTCACATGGCTGAGGATGGCTCGCGAGCCGGTCCTCTCGGCCGGTCGTGTTCGGGTGGGAGTGTGTCAGGTGGACTTCAAACGGCAGGTGATCGAGCGCTGGCCGGCGCGGTGGCCGGTGCGGCCGTTCCGGGAACCGGCCTGGGCGCGGCAGGAACCCACCTACCGGGAGTGCAGTCCCGCGCTCATCGAAGCCGCCGTCAAGCGTGCGGGCACGCGGCCGTCCGGCAACTGGTTCGTCTTCGCGGCCGCCCGCGAGGTGCGCGCCGACCGGCCGTTCGGGGTGCGGGTGGCCGGCCGCGAACTGGTCGCCTGGCGCGGGCCCGACGGCGGCCTGCTCGTCGGCCCCGGCGCGTGCCCCCACCTCGGCGCCCCGCTGGAGCAGGCGCGGGTGCACTGCGGCGAGCTGGTCTGCCGCTGGCACGGGTTGCGCGTCGGCGCGGACCGTCCCGGGTGGACGGCCCTCCCCGCCTTCGACGACGGCGTGCTCGCGTGGGTCCGGCTCGACCGGTTCGGCGGTGAGGAACCCACCGAGCGCCCGCCGGTGCCGGTCCGTCCGGACGGGACGACGGTGGACGCCGTCGCGACGCTCACCGGCGTTTGCGAGCCGGAAGACGTCGTGGCCAACCGCCTCGACCCGTGGCACGGCGCCTGGTTCCACCCGTACTCGTTCGCGCGGCTGCGCGTGCTGTCCGCCCCGCAGGGTGTCGACGTCGCCGAGGAGGACGACCGGTTCGTCGTCGAGGTGACGTTCCGCCTGGCCGGGAAGATCGGCGTCCCGGTGGTCGCCGAGTTCACCTGCCCCGGCCCGCGCACCGTCCTGATGACCATTGTGGACGGTGAGGGGGTCGGCAGCGTCGTGGAAACGCACGCCACCCCGCTCGGCCCCGGCCCGGACGGCCGCCCGGAAACGGCCGTGATCGAGGCGACGATCGCGGCGTCCGAACGGCCGGGTTTCGCCCACGCTGCACGGTTTGCGCCGGTTTTGCGGCCCCTCATGCGCCGGGCCGCCGCCCGCCTCTGGCGGGACGACCTGGCCTATGCGGAACGTCGGTACGCCCTGCGCGCGCCCTGATCCACCCCTGCGCCGACTGCGTCGAGTTTCCAAAGTCGACGCGGGTTTTCCCTTGGCCGGCACCGCTCTTGTCACGCTGAAGACCGGAAGCGGTATCGGCGCGGGAGGTGAGCGCGGTGGTCGGGCGCATCGTGATCGAGGACGTCCGCCCCACGGTGGGGACGGCGGAACATCCGGCCAAGGCCGTGGTCGGCGAGGCCGTGCGGGTGTCGGCCACCGTGTGGGCCGAAGGCGCCGAGGCGGTCGCCGCCGCGGTGGTGCTGCGGTGGCCGGACGGGTCCACCCGGCGGACCCGGCTGGAGCCCGACGGCGGGGACGGCTTCGCGGCGGTCGTCGTCCCCGACGAACCCGGGGTCTGGACCTTCCGGATCGACGCCTGGAGCGAGCCGTGGACCGCGTGGGAACGGTCCGTGCGGGCCAAGGCCGCCGCCGGGCTCGGCGCGCCCGAGCTGGCCAACGACTTCGAGATCGGCGCGCGGCTGCTCGAACGCGTCGCCTACCGGCCCGACCGCCGTGCCGAACGGGAGGCGCTGCTCGACGCGGCCACTGCGTTGCGGAACCGGGACCTGCTGGTGCGCGAACGGCTTTCGGCCGCGCTGTCGGAGTACGTGCTGCCGGTGATGCGCGAACACCCCGTGCGAGAGCTCTGCACCCGCGGCCGGGTCTGCCAGCTGCGCGTCGACCGCGTGCGCGGCGGCTACGGCGCCTGGTACGAGTTCTTCCCGCGCTCGACCGGCGGGACGGACAGCACCGGCCGCCCGGTGCACGGCACCTTCGCCACCGCGACCGCGCAGCTGGACCGGATCGCCTCGATGGGCTTCGACGTCGTCTACCTGCCGCCGGTGCACCCGATCGGCACGGTGCACCGCAAGGGCCGCAACAACTCCGTGACCGGCGCGGACGGCGACGTCGGCTCGCCGTGGGCGATCGGCTCGGCCGAGGGCGGGCACGACGCCATCGAACCCCGGCTCGGCACCTTCGCCGACTTCGACGCCTTCGTCGCGCGGGCCCGGGACCTCGGCCTGGAGGTCGCCCTCGACCTGGCCCTGCAGTGCGCGCCGGACCACCCGTGGGTGCACGCGCACCCGCAGTGGTTCAGCGCCCTCCCGGACGGCACGATCGCCTGCGCGGAGAACCCGCCGAAGCGGTATGAGGACATTCTGCCGCTGAACTTCGACCAGGATCCCGAGGGCCTCTACGCGGAGGTGCGCCGGATCGTCGAGCTCTGGGTGCGGCACGGCGTGCGGATCTTCCGCGTCGACAACCCGCACACGAAGCCGCCCGCGTTCTGGCACCGGCTGATCCGCGACGTCCAGGAGACGCACCCGGACGTCCTGTTCCTCGCCGAGGCGTTCACCCGCCCGGCCCGGCTGTACGGCCTCGCGCGGCTGGGCTTCAGCCAGTCCTACACCTACTTCACCTGGCGCACCACGAAAGCCGAGCTGACCGACTTCGGCCGCGAGCTGGTCGAGCACGCCGACGAAGCCCGGCCCAACCTGTTCGTCACCACCCCGGACATCCTGCCGGCGGAGCTGCAGAGCGGGAACCCGGCCGCGTTCGCCGCGCGGGCCGCGCTCGCCGCGACCCTGGCGCCGACCTGGGGCGTCTACTCGGGTTTCGAGCTCTACGAACACGAGGCACTCGGCGCGGAGGAGTACCGCGACTCGGAGAAGTACGAGCTGCGGCCGCGGGACTACGCCGCCGCGCTCGCCGAGGGGCGTTCGCTGCAGCCGTGGCTCGCCCGGCTCAACGAGATCCGCCGCGCGCACCCGGCGTTGCAGCAGCTGCGCACCCTGCGCTTCCACCACGTCGACAACGACCACCTCATCGCCTACTCGAAGACCGACCCGGCGAGCGGGGACACCGTGCTCTGCGTGGTCACCCTCGACCACTGCCACACCCAGGAGGGCACCGTGCACTGGGACTTCGCCGCGCTGGGACTGGCGCCGGACCACCGCTACACCGTGCACGACGAGGTCAGCGGCGAGATCTTCGAGTGGGGCCGCGACGCCTACGTGAAGCTCGACCCGCACCGGTCGGTGGCGCACATCGGCTCGGTCGGCCCGGCATGATCCCGCCGGTGCGCGCCGATCCCGGCTGGTTCAAGCGGGCGGTGTTCTACGAGGTGCTCGTGCGCGCGTTCAGCGACTCCGACGGCGACGGTGTCGGCGACCTGCGCGGGCTGCTCGGCAAGCTCGACTACCTGCAGTGGCTCGGCGTCGACTGCCTCTGGCTGCCGCCGTTCTACAGCTCGCCGATGCGCGACGGCGGCTACGACATCAGCGACTTCCGCGGTGTGCAGCCGGAAGGCGGGACCGTCGAGGACTTCGTCGAGCTGCTCGACGAAGCGCACCGGCACGGCCTGCGGATCATCACCGACCTCGTGATGAACCACACCTCCGACGCGCACCCGTGGTTCCAGGAGTCCCGCCGCGACCCGGACGGCCCCTTCGGCGACTTCTACGTGTGGAGCGACGACGACTCCCGCTACCGCGACGCCCGGATCATCTTCGTCGACACCGAGACGTCGAACTGGACGTTCGACCCGGTGCGCGGGCAGTTCTACTGGCACCGGTTCTTCTCCCACCAGCCCGACCTCAACTACGACAACCCCGCGGTGGCCGACGCGATGCTCGACGTCGTGCGGTTCTGGCTCGACCTCGGCATCGACGGCTTCCGGATGGACGCGGTGCCGTACCTGTTCGAACGGGAGGGCACCAGCTGCGAAAACCTGCCCGAGACCCACCAGTTCCTCAAGCGCGTCCGGCGCGTGGTCGACGAGGAGTTCCCCGGGCGGGTGCTGCTGGCCGAGGCCAACCAGTGGCCGGCCGACGTCGTCGACTACTTCGGCGATCCGGCCGCCGGCGGCGACGAGTGCCACATGGCGTTCCACTTCCCGCTGATGCCGCGGATCTTCATGGCGGTGCGGCGGGAATCGCGGTTCCCGATCTCGGAGATGCTCGCGCACACGCCGAAGATCCCGTCCGGCTGCCAGTGGGGGATCTTCCTGCGCAACCACGACGAACTGACCCTGGAGATGGTCACCGACGAGGAACGCGACTACATGTACGCGGAGTACGCCAAGGACCCGCGGATGAAGGCCAACATCGGCATCTGCCGCCGGCTGGCCCCGCTGCTGGACAACGACCGCGACCGCCAGGAGCTGTTCACCGCGCTGCTGCTGTCGCTGCCCGGCTCGCCGGTGCTCTACTACGGCGACGAAATCGGGATGGGCGACAACATCTGGCTCGGCGACCGCGACGGCGTCCGCACGCCGATGCAGTGGAGCCCGGACCGCAGCGCCGGGTTCTCCGCGTGCGACCCGAACCGGGTGTACCTGCCGGTGATCGCCGACCCGGTGTACGGCTACCAGGCGGTCAACGTCGAGTCCCAGCTGGCGGGGGAGGCGTCGCTGCTGCACTGGACCCGCCGGATGCTCGAGGTGCGCCGCGCGCACCCCGCGTTCGGTCTCGGCGAATACAGCGACCTGCACGCCGGCAACCCGGCGGTGCTGGCGTTCCTCCGCCGCCACGTCGGCGACGGCGCCGACGACGTGCTGCTGTGCGTCAACAACCTGTCCCGGCACCCGCAGCCGGCCGCGCTGGAGCTGACCGAGTTCGCCGGCCGGCGGCCGGTGGAACTGACCGGTTCGGTCCGCTTCCCGCTGATCGGCGCCGAGCCGTACTCGTTGGTGCTGCCCCGGCACGGGTTCTTCTGGTTCTCGCTGCACGACGAAAGGGGACGCTGATGACCGCCGCCCTCGACGACCGCCTCGGCGCCCTGCTCGGCGACACCGAGCTCGCCCTGCGCACCTGGCTGCCGGAGCAGCCCTGGGCCGGCCACCGGGTGGACCGGGTCCGGCTCCGGGTGCTCGGCCGGTTCACCGACCAGCTCGCCTGGGGCGGTCCCGCCGGCCTGCTCACTGTGGCCGAGGCACGCACCGGCGGCGAAGTCGTGCGCTACGGGCTGCCGCTGGGCCTGCGCGCGCCGCGCACCCCGCTGCCCGGCGTCGTCCCGATCACCAGCACCGGCGAGCTGGCGGTGTACGACGCCGTGGCCGACGACCTGCTCACCGCGGAGCTGACGGCGCTGATCGGCACGGGCGCGGCCCGCGACCGGGTCCGGTTCGTCCCCCGCCAGCGGGCCGGGCTGGCGCTGGTGCCGCGGCGCGGGCTGACCGGGCGGCCCGCCGCGGCCGAGCGGGG
>NZ_JBSGJD010000245.1:0-14568 GCF_053605405.1 Amycolatopsis sp. NPDC003861 | reverse complement strand
CGTGGACCTGCACCGGCAGGCCCACGCGCACCCCGCCCGGCAGCGCCCCCAACGCGTGCAGCAGCAGGACCGCCGCCGCGCCGGGCCGGTGCGGCAGCACGGTCTGGACCACGCCCGCTCCCATCGACACGCCCACGAGCACGGTCTCCGGCGGCAGCTCCCGCACGGCCTCGCGGGCACGCCCGGCGATCGTTTCCCAGCCGACCTCGTCCTTCACCGCGAAGCCCTCTTCGAGGGTCGAGGCCGTCCGCCCGGCGTAGAGGTCGGGAGTGGTGACCTGGTGGCCCGCCGCCCGCAACCGGTCGGCGAAGCCGAGCTCGACGGGGCGCAGTCCCAACACTGAGTGGAACACCACGATGTCGCTCACCCGGCGATTCTGCCAGGGGATGCCATGATGGGCGGATGGCCCCGCGAGCGACGGTGGACGTCGAGTTCGCCATCCGCGTCACCGAACCCGGGCCCGCGGCGATCTCGGTCTCCGCGGCGCACGCCGACACCGAAGAGCTCACCGTGTCCTGGCACGGGGAGAGCCGGCCCGTCGAGTTCGAGCACGGCACCCGGGCCGAGGTCTTCGACCTGCCCGCCGGCGAGCACCGCATCACCTACCACGCCGAACGCGTGCTGAGCGACCCCGAACCCGAGCCCGTCACGCTCGCCGACGTCGCCGTGTTCACCCGGCCGAGCCGGTACTGCCCGTCCGACCGCGTCGCCGGGCTCGTGCCGCCGGAACTCGGCAAGCTCGAGAACCCGCGCCGGCAGGTCGAAGCCGTCGTCCGGCACGTCCACGACCGACTGTCCTATGTGGTCGGTGCCAGCCGGCCCACCGACGACGCCGTCGACACCCTGCTGGCCGGCGAGGGTGTCTGCCGCGACTTCGCGCACGTCTGCATCACCCTGTGCCGGTTCCTCGACATCCCCGCGCGGTACGTCGGCGTCTACGCGCCCGGGCTCGCGCCGATGGACTTCCACGCCGTCTTCGAAGCCGCCGTCGACGGGCACTGGTACGTCTTCGACGCCACCCGGCTCGCGCCGCGGCAGACCATGCTGCGGATCTCCACCGGCCGCGACGCCGCCGACACGGCGTTCCTCGCCACGCTCGGCGGCGAACTCGACTTCCTCGGCAGCACGGTCTTCGCCACGACCGACGCCGCGCTGCCGGTCGACGACGGGTCCGGGCTGGTCGTTCTCGGCTGACCCGCGTGTTGCCTGCGCAAAGACGGCCCCGGCTGGGTAGACAGTCTTCGTGAAGAGTTCCCCGAAGGCGCCGAGCCCCTGGGCCCGGGCGCGCGCCCGGTACCGGTGGCTGGACCACATCGCCCGCGCGACCAACCGCTACATCGACGCCGGCGGCTACCACTACGTCGCCTCGATCACCTACTTCAGCCTGCTGTCGCTGGTGCCGCTGCTGATGGTCGCCTCGTCGGTCGCCGGGTTCGTGCTGGCCACCCAGCCGCACCTGCTCGACACGCTGGTGCACGCGATCGTGTCCACGCTGCCCGGCGGGCTCGGCGACAAGGCCACCGAACTGCTCACCGGCTTCGTCGAGCAGCGGACCAGCGTCGGCGTGGTCGGTCTCGCCATCGGCCTCTACTCCGGCTGGAACTGGATGAACGCGCTGCGGGACTCGCTGACGGCGCTGTGGGGGCAGAACCGGTCGGACCAGTCGCTGCTGCGGCTGATCCTCGTCGACCTGCTCGCGCTGCTCGGCCTGAGCGCGGCGCTGCTCGTGTCGTTCCTGCTGACCATCTCCGGCACCGCGCTCGGCAGCTACCTGCTCCGGCTGGCCGGGCTCGACGACACGAGCTGGGGGCACCAGCTCGTCTCGGCGTCCTCGGTGCCGCTGTCGCTGGCCGCCGACTGGCTGGTGTTCCTCTGGGTGCTCACCCGGCTGCCGCGGCAGAAGGTCGGCGTGCGCAGCGCGGTCCGCGGCGCGGTCGCGCTGGCCCTCGGGTTCGAGGCGCTGAAGCTGGCCGGCGGGTTCTACCTCCGGCTCATCGGCGACTCGCCGACCGGCATCGCGTTCGGCTCGATCATCGGTCTGATCTTCTTCATCTCGCTGGTGGCCCGCCTGCTGGTGTACGTCACGGCGTGGACGGCGACCGGCTCGGACGCGCCCCCGAAGCCGGTCCAGCCGCCGGCGCCGGTGGTGCTGAAGCCGGTGGTCGTGGTGGACCCGCCGATGGCCGTGCCCGCCACGGTCGGCGTGGTGACGGGCGTGCTCGGCACCCTGCTCGCCCTCCGCCTCCGCCGCTCCCGCCGCTAGCGCCCCAATGTGGCGTTCGGTGCGTTGGACGCACCCAATGTGGCGTTCGGTGCGTTGAGCGCAACCAACGCCACATTGGGGCGCTGTCAGGCGGGCTTTTCGGAACCGACCAGCCACATCGAGAAGTACTGGGAGCCGCCGCCGTAGGCGTGGCCGAGCGCGCGGCGGGCGCCGTCCACCTGGTAGTCCCCGGCCCGGCCCATGACCTGCTTCGCCGCTTCGGAGAACCGGAGCATGCCGGACGCGCCGATCGGGTTGGACGACAGCACGCCGCCCGACGGGTTGCACGGCAGGCGGCCGCCGATCGCCGTTTCGCCCTTCTCGGTGACCTTCCAGCCTTCGCCTTCGGGCGCGAAACCCAGGTTCTCCAGCCACATCGGCTCGAACCACGAGAACGGCACGTAGATCTCGGCGACGTCCACTTCGGACATCGGGTCGGTGATCCCCGCCTCGGCCCACAGCGCGGCCGCGGCCTCGCGCCCGGCCCGGGGGTTCACCTGGTCGCGGCCGGCGAACGTGGTCGGCTCGGTGCGCATCGCCGTCGCGTGCACCCAGGCGGCACCGCCGGGAACGGCGTCCCCGGCGGCCTCGTCGCCGAGCACCATCGCGCACGCGCCGTCGGACGAGGGGCACGTCTCGTCGTAGCGGATCGGGTCCCACAGCATCTGCGACGCCCGCACCGACTCGACGGTGATGTCCGGCTGCCGCAGGTGTGCGTACGGGTTGAGGGCGCCGTTGCGCCGGTCCTTCGCCGCGACGATCGCCCCGACGTGCTCGGGAGCCCCCGACCGGCGGATGTAGGACCGCACGTGCGGCGCGAAGTAGCCGCCCGCCCCGGCCCCGACCGGCATCTGGAACGGCGGCAGGATCGACAGGCCCCACATCGCGTTCGACTCGGACTGCTTCTCGTACGCCACCGTGAGCACGCGCCGGTGCACGCCCGACTGGATGAGCGACGCGGCCACCAGCGCCGTCGAGCCGCCCACCGACCCGGCGGTGTGCACGCGCAGCAAAGGTTTCCCGGTCGCGCCCAGCGAGTCGGCGAGGAACAGCTCGGGCATCATGACGCCCTCGAACAGGTCCGGCGCCTTGCCGAGCACGACGGCGTCGATGTCGGCCCACTCCACCTGGGCGTCGGTCATCGCGCGGTCGATCGCCTCGCGCAGCAGGCCCGGCATCGAGACGTCCTGCCGCTTGGCGCGGTGGTGCGTCTGGCCGGTGCCGAGCACGGCGGTGAGCTGCTTGGTCATCGGGCCTCCAGCACGGTCACCAGGTTCTGTTGCAGGGCCGGCCCGCTCGTCGCGTGCGCCACGGCCTTGCGGGATTCGCCGCGGTGGATCCGGACCGCCGCTTCGCCGATCCGGGCGAGCCCGGCGGAGAACATCGGGTTCGCGGCCAGCGCCCCGCCGGAGGGGTTGAGCTTCACGCCGTCGCCGAGCCCGAGCGCGGACCGCAGGATGAGCTCCTGGTGCGTGAAGGGCGCGTGCAGCTCGGCGAGGTCGACGCCGTCGAGGTCCAGCGCCCGCGCCGCCGCCTCGGTGGACGGTGAACGCGTCAGGTCGCGGGCACCGAGCACGGGGGAGTCGACGCGGTGCTCGATGCCGGCGATCACGGCCGGACGTTCGACGATGTCCCGGGCCCGTTCCACAGTGGACAGCACGATCACGGCGGCGCCGTCGGTGATCGGGGCGATGTCGTGCCTGCGCAACGGATCGGCGTAGTACGGCGTGTCGAGCAGTTCCGCCACGTCCTTGCCGGTCCCGCGCGCGGCGACCTCGGCCAGGTCCTTTTCGGACCAGAGCCCGGCCTCCAAGCCCAGCCGCGCCTGGATCCCGGCGATCGACACCGAATCCGGCCACAGCGGCGTGACGACGTACGGGTCGAGCTGCAGGGCGAGCACCCGGCGCAGCTGCCCGGCGCTGGACTTGCCGAAGCCGTAGACGAGCGCGGTCTCGACCTCGCCCATCTTGATCTTCAGCCAGGCCTCGTACAGCGCCCAGGCGGCGTCCATTTCGACGTGCGACTCGTGGATCGGCGGGAACGCGCCGATCGCGTCGACGGCGGCGATGAACGAGAACGCGCGGCCGGCCAGGTAGTCCGACGAGCCGGAGCACCAGAACCCGATGTCCTGTTTGGACAGACCGGTCTGCGCGAAGACCTCGGCGAAGATCGGGACGAGCATCTCGACACCGTTGGTGGTACCGGGCGTTTCGCGGACGTTCGGGGCCTTCGCGAAGCCCGCGATCGCGACGTCTGGCATCAGGACCTCACAGGTGGTGGGCGAAGGTTTCGTAAGCCGCGTCCGGCTCACCGGTCGGCTCGAAGTGGCTGATGTTCTCCAGCGACGTCCACCACTCGTCGCGCGGCTTCCACGCCGCGCGCACGCGCATGCCCATGCGGACGTCTTCGGCGGCGCAGCCGAGCACGAGGTGCAGGAAGGCGATGTCGGCCCCGTCGAGCAAGATGTACGCGGCGACGTACGGCGGCTTGAGCCGCTGGCCGAGGAACGGGACGTTGACGATGCAGAACGTGGTGACGATGCCGGTGTCGGGGAGTTCGACCTCTTCGGTGGTCGGCACGCCGTCGGTCGGGCAGGCCCCGCGCGGCGGGATGTAGACCTTGCCGCAGGCGGGGCAGCGCTGGCCGATCATCTTCCCCTCGGCGAGCCCGCGCAGGTAGGTGCTCTCCTCGGGCGAGGCCGAGTGCATGTACTTGAGGTGCACCGGCGTGATGACGACGCTGATCGGCGCGCCTTCTTCGCGCTCGGCCACCGGGGGAGCGGGCTCGGTGGGCGTGGTGTCCTCGGCATCGGCCGGCAGGAAGTAGGCGATGTCCCGGATGTGCCCGACGGTCTCCTCGGCCCAGCGCACGCGCACCCGCTGTCCACTGTGGATCTTGTCGGGCGAACCGGCGTCGACGGCGTGCAGCATCGGGGTGTCGGCGCCGTCGAGCTTGACGAGCGCCCAGGCGAACGGCCGGCTCAGCGGCTGCCCGTCGAGCGGCTCGGGGCACCACGACCAGGAGACGACGGTGCCCTCTTCGCCGACGGGGACGAACTCGCCGAGCTGTTCGGCGGTCACGGGGTCGTACTCGAGGGGCGGGACGTGCACCCGCCCGTCACTGCCCCGGATGCCTTCGATGCGGCGGTCGCGCAGCGCGGTGACGAACCGGCCGAGCACGGGCCCGGTGGAGCGCGTGTAGTCGAAGCCGACGTTCAGCGGTGCCGCAAGCGGTGTCTCGGTCACGTCCTTGAGTGAAACACGTTCTCGTTCTGCCGACAAGGTTCCTCCGCGGGCCGGTTCAATACAAGTGGAACGCGTTCTATGTCAGCGGCCGGTGAAGTCCGGCTTCCGCTTCTCCGAGAACGCCCGCGGCCCCTCCTTGGCGTCCTCGGAAGCGAACACCTCGATTCCGTACTGCGAGTCCAGCTTGAAGGCCTCTTCCTCGTGCAGCCCCTCGGTGTCGCGGATCGTCCGGAGGATGGCCCGCACGGCCAGCGGCCCGTTGGCGTTGACCAGCGCCGCCAGCTCCAGGGCCTTGGTCAGCGCGGAGCCGTCCGGCACCACGTGACCGATCAAGCCGATCGCCAGCGCCTCGGAAGCGGACAGATGACGTCCGGTCAGCAGGATGTCCGCCGCCACCGTGTACGGGATCTGCCGCGGCAGCCGCACCGCCGACCCGCCCATCGGGAACAGTCCCCAGCGCGCCTCCGACACCCCGAAGCGCGCCGACTCGCCCGCGACCCGGATGTCGGTGCCCTGGAGGATCTCGGTCCCGCCCGCGATCGCCGGCCCCTCGACCGCCGCGATCAGGGGTTTCGTCAGCCGTCGCCCCTTCAGGAGCCCGGGGATGCGCGCGGGGTCGAACTTGCCCGAAGCGAACGACTCCGACGGCGAGTTGCGGGACATCGACTTCAGGTCCGCGCCCGCGCAGAACGCGCCGCCCGCGCCGGTGAGGATGCAGCTGCGGATCGAGTCGTCCGCATCGACCCGGTCCCAGGCCTCGACCATGATCGCCATCATTTCGCCGGTGATCGCGTTGCGCGCTTCGGGCCGGTTCATCGTGACGACGAGGGTCTGGCCCTCCTGCGACACCAGCGCGTGCGGTTCACCCACGGAAGACCTCCTGAAGGAGCAGTGCCATTGCCCGGAACGATAACATGTTCTACTTTGAGGGCGTGGCACTCAACATCGCGGATCTTCTGGAGCACGCCGTCGACGCCGTGCCGGAGCGCGTCGCGGTCGTGTGCGGCGACCGGCAAGTCACCTTCGCCGAACTGGAGGCGCGGGCCAACCGGCTCGCCCACCACCTCGCCGCGCACGGCGTGGGACACGGGTCCCACATCGGGGTCTATTCCCGCAACTCGATCGAGGCCTTGGAGGCGATGATCGCGGCGTACAAGCTGCGCGCGATCGCCGTCAACGTCAACTACCGCTACGTGCACGGCGAACTCGTCTACCTCTTCAACGACGCCGAGATCGTGGCCCTGGTGCACGAACGCAGCTACGCCGACAAGGTCGCCGCGGTGCTGCCGGAGGCGCCGAAACTGAAACACGTTGTCGTGATCGACGACGGCAGCGGCGGCGACTACGAGAGCTACGGCGGCGTCGACTACGAAGCCGCCCTCGCCGCGCAGAGCCCCGAACGCGACTTCGGCGAGCGCAGCAACGACGACCTCTACATCCTCTACACCGGCGGCACCACGGGCTACCCGAAGGGCGTCCTCTGGCGGCAGGAGGACGTCTGGCGCGCGCTCGGCGGCGGGATCAACTTCGTCACCGGCGAGTACATCCCCGACGAGTGGACGCTCGCCGAGCAGGGCAAGGCCGGGAGCCTGACCCGGCTGCCCGCCGCGCCGCTGATCCACGGCGCCGCGCAGTGGGCCGCGTTCGGCGCGCTGTTCACCGGCAGCCCGGTGGTCTTCGTGCCGCGCTTCGACGCCCACGAGATCTGGAAGGCCGTGCAGGAGCACAAGGTCCAGGTCCTCACGATCGTCGGCGACGCGATGGCGCGCCCGCTCATCGAGGCCTTCCGCGAGGGCGACTACGACGCTTCCTCGATCGTCGCCGTGTCGAGCCACGCCGCGCTGTTCTCGCAGTCGGTGAAGCAGGAGTTCGTCGAACTGGTGCCGAACGCCGTGATCACCGACGCCATCGGCTCGTCGGAGAGCGGCTTCACCGGGATCGGCATGGTGGCCAAGGGGTCCGACCACAGCGCCGGCCCGCGGGTGACCTTCGGCCAGGACGCCATCCTGCTCGACGACGACGGCCACGTCGTCGAGAAGAAGCCCGGCGCGGTCGGGCTGATCGGCCGCCGCGGGCACGTCCCGCTCGGCTACTACGGCGACCCCGAGAAGAGCAAGAAGATCTTCGTCGAGGTCGACGGCGTCCGGTACGTCGTCCCGGGCGACTACGCCCGCTACGAGGAGGACGGCACCGTCACGCTGCTCGGCCGCGGCTCCCAGTGCGTCAACACCGGCGGCGAGAAGGTCTACCCCGAGGAGGTCGAAGGGGCGCTCAAGTCCCACCCGGACGTCTTCGACGCGCTCGTCATCGGCGTCCCGGACGAGCGGCTCGGCCAGCGCGTCGCCGCCGTCATCCAGCTCCGGGACGGCGCCGAAGGCGACCTCGCCGCGATCGAAGAGCACGCCCGCGGGCAGATCGCCGGCTACAAGGTGCCGCGCACGGTGTGGCTCACCGACGAGATCGGCCGCTCGCCCAGCGGCAAGCCGGACTACCCGTGGGCCCAGCGCTACGCCGCCGAGCACGAACCGGCCGCGGCCCAGCCCGTCTGAGGAGGACACCAGAAGTGCGGACACCCCTGTGCGACCGGCTCGGCATCGACCTGCCGATCATCGGGTTCACCCCGTCGGAGCACGTCGCCGCGGCGCTCAGCCGCGCCGGCGGGCTCGGCGTGCTCGGCTGCGTGCGGTTCAACGACGCCGCCGAGCTCGACCGGGTGCTCACCTGGATGGACGAGAACACCGGCGGGAAACCGTACGGCGTCGACATCGTCATGCCGGCGAAGGTGCCCGCCGAGGGCACGCAGGTCGATCTGGCGAAGCTCATCCCGGACGGCCACCGCGCGTTCGTCGACCGCGTCCTGAAGGAGCTTTCGGTGCCGCCCCTGCCGGACGACACCGACGAGCGCGCCGGGGTGCTCGGCTGGCTGCACTCGGTCGCCCGGTCGCACGTCGAGGTCGCGCTGAACCACCCGATCAAGCTGATCGCCAACGCGCTCGGCTCGCCGCCGGTGGACGTGATCGCCCAGTGCCACGACAAGGGCGTCCCGGTCGCGGCGCTCGCCGGGAAGGCCGAGCACGCGGTGCGGCACGTCGAAAACGGCGTCGACTTCGTGGTGGCGCAGGGTTACGAAGCCGGCGGGCACACCGGCGAAATCGCGTCCATGGTGCTGGTGCCGGAGATCGTCGACGCGGTCGACGTGCCGGTGCTCGCCGCGGGCGGGATCGGTTCCGGCCGCCAGATGGCCGCGGCGCTCGCGCTCGGCGCCTCCGGCGTCTGGATGGGCTCGATGTGGCTGGCCACCGAGGAGTACCTGCAGACGATGGCCGAGTCGGTGGCGATGCAGCAGGCGCTCGTCGCGGCGACGTCGTCGGACACCGTGCGGACGCGGATCTACACGGGCAAGCCGGCCCGGCTGCTCAAGACCCGCTGGACCGAGGCGTGGGCGGCGCCGGACGCGCCCGAGCCGTTGCCGATGCCGCTGCAGAACCTGCTGGTTTCCCCGGCCCACAACCGGATCCACGCGGCGAACGACCCGAGCGTGGTGTCCATGCCGGTCGGGCAGATCGTCGGCCGGATGAACCGGGTGCGGCCGGTCGCCGACGTCGTCGCGGACCTGGTGAACGGTTACGAGGAAGCGTTGTCCCGCTTGGACAAGACGCGCTGACCCACGAAGAAAGGGCCCCCGCCGCGGCGGGGGCCCTTCCTTTCGCGCGGAAGCGGTTACAGCGTGGCGGCGGCCGCGGCGATCTTCGACGCGAACGTGCTCACCTCGGTGTAGACGCCGGGGGCGTGCGCCCGGGCGCAGCCGTCACCCCAGGAGACGATGCCGACCTGGATCCACGCGCCGGCGTTGTCGCGGCGGAACATCGGGCCGCCGGAGTCGCCCTGGCAGGTGTCGACACCGCCGGAGGCGAGGTTGCCCGCGCAGATCTCGGCGCTCGGGATGAGGTCGGGGTAGCTGCCGCCCTGGGCGCGGCAGGTGGCGTCGTCGACGAACGGGACGGTCGCCTTGAGCAGGTACCGCTGCTGCGCGCCGCCTTCGCGGGCCGCGCCCCAGCCGGCCACGGTGAACGTGCCGGTGTTGTACGCGCTGGTGGTCGCGATCGGCATGGTGGACAGGCCGCTCACCGGGCTGGCCAGCTTGATCAGCGCCCAGTCACCGCCGGTCGAGGTGCCGTAGGTGGGGGACTGGTAGACGTAGGTCGAGCGGATCTTCTGCGCGCTGGTGCTCTGCAGGTCCACGACGCCGACGGTCGCCGTGATCGAGGTGTTGGCGCCGGTCCGGCTGACGCAGTGCGCCGCGGTCAGGACGATCTGCTTGGTGTAGAGCGCTCCGCCGCAGCCCATGGAAAGGCGGACCATGAACGGGAATTCGCCCTGGGCGGCCCGCGTCCCGCCGACGACGTTCGTGGACGGCGGCTGGGCGGCGGTGGCGATCGCCGGGGTGGCGAACGACGCGGCGGCGGCGACCGCGGCGAGGGCGGTGGTGGCGTTTCTGAGCAGGGTGAACCAGCGCTTGGGGGCCAAGGGGATCAGTCCTTCCAGTGTCCACAGTGGAAGCCATTGCCGAAAGCGGCCTCCCGACTACACCAGGTGCGCGCAGATCGGGACAACCGACTTTCTTCGGATCTTTCGGGCGGTTGGGTGATTTCTCACCGGCGGATCCGACGAACGCCGTAGGCCAGACCGCCCAGCAACAACGCGGCGCACCCGGCCAGCACCGACGGCAGGGGGAGGCTGAAGGCGAGCACCACGCACCCGGCCAGCCCGAGGACGGCTCGCGCCTTGCCCGGCAGCGTGAGCGCGGCCGCGTTGGCGATCGCGTAGTACGTCAGCACGGCGAAGGACGAGAAGCCGATCGCGGCGCGCAGGTCGATCGACGCGGCGAGGACGGCGACGACGAGCCCGACGGCGAGCTCCGCGCGGTGCGGCACCCGGTAGCGCGGGTGGACGGCGGCGAGGAACCGGGGGAGGTGGCCGTCGCGGCTCATCGCCAGCGTCGTGCGCGAGACGCCGAGGATGAGCGCGAGCAGCGAACCGAGGGCCGCGACGGCCGCGCCGGCCCGGACGACCGGGGCGAGCCACCCCGGGACGGCCGCGGCGACCGGGTCCGGGCTCGCGGCGAGCGCGGCCGGGCCGAGCCGGACGAGCAGCAGCACCGCCAGCGCGGCGTAGACGACGAGGGTGATGCCGAGGGCGAGCGGGATGGCCCGGGGGATGGTGCGGGCCGGGTCGCGGACCTCCTCGCCGAGCGTGGCGAGGCGCGCGTACCCGGCGAAGGCGAAGAAGAGCAGCCCGGCCGCTTCGAGCACGCCCCCGCCACCCGGCCAGGCGACGAGCGGGCCGCCGCTCGACGGCCCGGCGGCCATCGCCACGGCCGCGGCGGTGAGCACGAGCAGGGTGCACGAGACGATCACCCGGGTGGCGAGGGCCGACCGGTGCACGCCGAAGTAGTTCACGGCGGTGAGCGCGGCGACCACCGCGACGGCCAGGAGGCTCCGCCACGGCTGCCCGAGCCCCGGTGCGGCGTAGGCGACGACGGTCAGCGTCATCGCGGCACAGCTGGCCGTCTTCCCGGTGACGAATCCCCAGCCGGCCAGGTAGCCCCAGAATTCACCGAGCCTTTCCCGGCCGTAAACGTAGGTGCCGCCGGATTCCGGGTGAATCGCGGCCAATCGCGCCGAAGACGTCGCATTGCAGTAAGCGACGACGGCCGCGAGGACCAATGCGATGAGCAATCCGGACCCGGCCGCGCGCGCCGCCGGGGCGAACGCGGCGAACACGCCGGCCCCGATCATCGAGCCCAGGCCCAGGAAAACGGCGTCGGCCAGGCCGAGCCGCCGGTCGAGCGAAGTCGGGGGCATCCGGGTGATCCTCCAGCGGTCGGCCGTGTTGCGTGCCACAGCGAACCACGGCACACCGGAAACCGAATAGGGTCGATTCCGTGCCCGCCCCTTCGCGCCATTCCCGCCTGTCCGCCGACGGCCCCGTCCTCGACGGGATTCCCGAACACGGCCGTGTCCCGCGCTACTACGCGGTGAAGGTCGAACTGCTGGCGGTGATCGCGGAACTCGGCGAAGGCGCGGTGCTGCCCACGGAACGGGAATTGTGCGAACGGTTCGAAGTGTCGAGGGCGACCGTACGGCAAGCGGTCGCGGAGCTGGTGCTCGAGGGCAGGCTCAGCCGCCGCCAGGGCAGCGGCACCTACATCGCCGGCCCGAAGCTCGTCCAGCCGCTGGCCCTGGTGAGCTACACGGAGGGGCTGCGGCGCCAGGGCATCCGGCCGGGCCGCACGGTGATCACCCTGGAGCGGCGCCCGGCGGGCAGCGCGCTGGCCGCCGACCTGCAGGTGACATCGGACGCCGAAGTGTTCCACCTCGAGCGCGTCCTGCTGGCCGACGAGGAGCGCGTCGGGCTGGAGTCGACATATCTCCTCGCGGCGCGGTTCCCGGACCTGCTCGACGTGTTCGACCCGGAGCAGTCGCTGTACGCGTGCCTGACCGGCAAGCTCGGCGTCGTGTTCGACGGTGCGGAGGAGCGGGTCGAGACGGTGCTGGCCACCCCGCGCGAGGCGTTGCTGATCGGGACGAACCCGGCGCTGCCGATGCTGCTGACCCACCGTGTCTCGTGGGGCCCGGACGGCGTCCCGTTCGAGCGGGTCCGGTCCCTCTACCGCGGCGACCGGCTGAGCTTCACCACCCGGCTGGGCCGGGCGGCTCATCGGTGAACCGATGCAACCTCGCGGGGGTCCGCTCCGTCTGGCAGGTATGCGTACCACGGTGAAACTGCTGGGTGCGGGCCTGCTGCTGCTCACGGCGACGGCCTGTGCCGCGAACTCCGGCGCCGGCGCCCCGGCGGGCACCGGCTCGGCGCCCGAGACGCCCTCGACGTCGGTGAGCGTGCCCGGGACGGTGACACCCACGCTCGGCCCGCCGCCGTCCCAGACGGTCGGGCGGCCGACGCAGGGCATCGCCCCGGGTGACGACGTCGTCGCCGAGACGCAGGTCGACGCCCGCTCGCTGCCCGAGGGCTACCCGCGCAGCCTCACCCGCAGCCTCGACGGCCGGACCCTGATCCTGCAGGCCGAGGAGGGCGGCTGCCGCCGCATCTCGGCGCGCGTCGGCGAGCAGACCGCTCAGCAGGTGGTCGTGCTGGTCGCCGTGACGTCGGCGCCCAAGGGCCAGCTGTGCCCGGACTACATCAAGGAGATCAAGGTCCCCCTCACCCTCGCGGAGCCGCTGGGGACGCGCACGGTCGTCCTCCGCCAGGGCTGACCACCACGAACGCTGGGAGGGCCGCCCCGGGATGCCCGGGAGGCCCTCCCAGACCATTTCCGGTGCAACCCCGCTGCACCCCCGTTCCGTCTTGGGGGCATGAGGTACTCAGCGAAGGTGGCCGGGACAGGCGCGCTCCTGCTGATGGTGACGGCCTGCGCCGGCCAGAACATCCCCGCCAGTCCGCCCGCGGCACCCACCGGCAGCGTGTCGACGCCGGCGTCGCCGTCTGCGTCGCCGAGTGAATCGGTGCTGCCGGCCCCGCCCGAGCCCAACCCGCCCGGCAAGCCCCGGCTGACCGTGCCCGAAGGCAGCACCCCGGTGCCGGCCGGCCAGATCGACGCGACCGCGCTGCCGGCCGGGTTCCCGCGCGAGGTGTGGACGGCCAACGGCGGCACCGTGCTCAACATCCGCGCCCAGGAGGGCGGCTGCGGGCACGCGCTCGGCGAGGCGGGCGAACAGGCGGGCGACCACGTCGTCGTCACCCTGAGCGAGACGAAGGCGCAGACCAACCAGATGTGCACGATGGACATCCGGTACCCGGTCATCTCGGTCACCCTGGCCGCGCCGCTGGACCAGCGCAAGGTCGTGCTGAAGAGCACGTCGCCGAAGTAGCGGCTCCCACCCCGGCCCCCGGAGACCGTCTCCGGGGGCCGCGTGCTGTCCGCAGTGGACGATCGCCGCCCGGTGGTCCGGACCACGACCTGCGCGTGGTCCGCTCACCGTCGAAGTTGTCGAAAATTGTCGGGGCTTCCGCTGAACCGCCGCCGGGACCGGGCCGTGTCCGGATTGAGGTGGCGATCAGAGAGGAGGGGCCCATGCCCCGGTTGAGCAGTGGCCGGCACCGCAAGAAGGCGACCATCGGATTGGCCGCTTTGCTGGGTGTTTCCGGTATCACCGCGACCGCCATCGCGCTGAGCAGTCCCGCGGGCAACGCGGCCGAAGCGCCCAAGGAGAACTGCGGGGGACTCGACACCGCCCTGCAGAACAACCTGAACTTCATCGCGGGCCAGCAGGCGAACCCGGACGCGCAGTCGGCCGCGCGGATCGCCAACCGCCAGGCGGTGGTGGACCTGATCCAGCAGCGGCGGCAAGTTGCGGGCTGCACGGCGAACGTGGCGGCGAACAACGGCCAGGCCGGAGCGGGCAATGGCCAGGCGGCGCCGGGCAACTCCGGCAACGCGCCGGGCCAGGCCCAGGCGCCCGGGCAGCAGCAGAAGCCGGCGCAACCGGCCGCGGGCGACGGTGGCGCGGTCGGCCAGGTCGTGTGCCCCGGTTCGACCGTGACGCTCTCGGGCGAGGGCGGCGCACCGGCCGCGTCGAGCAACCAGTTCCCGGCCGGGACGAAGCTCAAGGTGACCAATTTGGACAATTCGAAGTCCACGACGGTCGAGGTGACGTCGGTGTCGGGCAGCTGCACGCTGCTCAACAACGCGGCCTTCGAACAGGTCCGGGAACCGGGGAAGTTCCTCATCCGGCGCGCGCGGATCGAGCGCGTCGGCTGAGCGCACGGAAAAGGGGACACCGGCGGCGGGCCGGTGTCCCCTTTCCCGCGTCCTAGCGGAAGCTGATCTGCAGCACCGGATCGCCGGTGCTGGCGAAGAAGTCGTTGCCCTTGTCGTCGATGACGATGAAGGCGGGGAAGTCCTCGACCTCGATCTTCCACACGGCTTCCATGCCGAGCTCGGCGATGCCGTCTCCGCGGTGACCGGCGCGATCCGGACCGCGCTGTCGGCGAACAGCTCGGCCATGATCCCGCCGGTGGACAGCACCACCAGCGGCCCGA
>NZ_JBSGJD010000244.1:0-14634 GCF_053605405.1 Amycolatopsis sp. NPDC003861 | reverse complement strand
CGCTGTTCGACCCGGGCCTGCCGGGCCACGCGGGCCGGCTCGCCGCGGTCCTCGCCGACTGCGCGCCGTCCGCCGTCGTGACCACCGCGACCGCCCGCGCGGGTGTCGAAGCGTTCGTCGGCCAGGACGTCACCGTCGTCGCGATCGACCGGCCGGAACCGGCGCGGACCCGACCGGCGCCGGCCGCGGCCCCGGACGACGTCGCCTACCTGCAGTACACGTCCGGTTCGACCCGCAGCCCGGCCGGCGTGGTGCTGACCCACGCGAACGTGCTCGCCAACGTCACCCAGGCCGTGCGCGGTCTCGGCCTCGACCCGGCCGCGGCGACCACGGTCTCGTGGCTGCCGCTGTTCCACGACATGGGGCTCGTCCTCGGCCTGATCACGCCACTCGCGCTCGGCCTGCGCTCGGTGCTGATGGACCCGCTGGCCTTCATCGAGCGGCCGGTCCGCTGGCTGGAACTGCTCGGCGACCACGCGGGCAGCTGGAGCGCGGCCCCGAACTTCGCCTTCCACTACTGCGCGAGCCGGATCCGCGACGCCGACCGCGCGCGGCTGCGGCTCGGCCGGGTCACCGCGATCGTCAACGGCGCCGAACCGATCAACCCGGACGTCGTCGACCGGTTCCACACCGCCTTCGCGGCCGCCGGGTACCGGCCGGAGATGACCCGCCCGGCGTACGGCCTGGCCGAGGCCACCGTGTTCGTCACCACCGGCCCCGCCGCGGCCCCGCGCGTCACCACGTTCGACCGCGACGCCCTCGCCACGGGCGCCGCGCGGCCGGCCGCGGACGGCGTCCGGCTCGTCGCCTGCGGCACCCCGGCCGGGCAGCTCGTCGCCCTCGTCGACCCGGACAACGCCGTCGTGCTGCCGGACGGCTCGGTCGGCGAAATCTGGGTGCACGGGCCGAACGTCGGCGCCGGGTACTGGCAGAAACCCCTGGAGAGCACCGAGACCTTCGGCGCCCGGCTGGCCGGCGGCCTGCCCGAGGGGCCCTGGCTGCGGACCGGCGACCTCGGCGTCCGCCACGACGGCGAGCTCTACATCGCCGGCCGGATCAAGGACCTGATCATCGTCGACGGACGCAACCACTACCCCCAGGACGTCGAAGCGACCGCCGCGTCGGCCGACCCCGGGATCCGCCCGGGCAGCGTCGCCGCCTTCGCCGTGGCGGGCCCCGACACCGAGGCCGTCGTCGTGGTCGCCGAACACCGCGGCCACGCGGACCTGGCCGAACCCGCCGAACGCGCGCTGGCCGCCGCGATCCGGCGGCTGATCTCCGACGCGCACGGCCTCGCGCTGAGGGACGTGCTGCTCGTGCCGCCCGGGCGGGTCCCGCGCACGTCCAGCGGCAAGATCGCCCGCGCCGCCTGCCGCGACCGCTACCTCGCCGGCGACTACGGGAAGGCACTGGCGCGATGAGCGACACCCTCCGCCGCTGGCTCCTGGACACCGTCGCCGAGCACACCGGCGTCCCGGCCGAGCCCGACCGGCCGCTCGGCGACTACGGCCTGTCCTCCCGCCAGGCCGTCGGCATCGCTGCCGACCTCGAAGACCGGCTCGGCCGCCGGCTGCCGGCGACGCTGCTGTGGGAAAGCCCGACCATCGACCACCTCGTCCGCAGCCTCACCGGTGAGGCCGAGCCCGAGGCCCGGCCGAGCACCGACCGCCGCCGGACCGACCCGGTCGCCGTCATCGGCCTGGGCTGCCGGTTCCCCGGCGCGGACGGGCCCGAGGCGTTCTGGGACCTGCTGAGCAGCGGACGGGACGCCGTCCGCACCGCGCCGCCGGGCCGCTGGAGCGCCGAGGCCGCGCCGGTGCTCGGCGGGTTCCTCGACGACGTCGCCGGGTTCGACGCCGAGCACTTCGGCATCACCCCCCGCGAAGCGGCGACGATGGACCCGCAGCAGCGCATGCTCCTGGAGGTCACGTGGGCGGCGCTGGAGCACGCCGGCCTCGCGCCGGCGTCGCTGCGCGGCAGCCGGACCGGCGTGTTCACCGGGATTTCGACCCACGACTACGGCCACCTCACGATGACCGGCGGCGCACCGGACCTGTGGACGGCCACGGGCGCGGCGGGCAGCATCGCGGCCAACCGGCTGTCGTACGTCTACGACCTGCGCGGGCCGAGCATGGCGGTGGACACGGCGTGCTCGTCGTCGCTGGTCGCGGTGCACCACGCGGTGCGCGCCCTGCGCGACGGCGACGCGGACCTGGCGCTGGCGGCGGGGGTCAACCTCATGCTGCTCCCGGGCCCGACGGCGGCCTTCGCGGCGGCGGGCCTGCTCGCGGAGGACGGCCGCTGCAAGACGTTCTCGGCGGCGGCGGACGGCATCGCGCGATCGGAGGGCTGCGGCGTCGTGGTGCTCAAGCGCCTGGCCGACGCCGAATGCGACGGCGACCGCGTGCTCGCGGTGATCCGCGCCTCGGCGGTCAACTCCGACGGCCGGTCCCACGGCCTGGCCGCACCCAACCCGCTGGCCCAGCAGGCGATGCTGCGGGACGCTTACCGCGGCGTCGAGCCGTCCACTGTGGACTACGTGGAGGCGCACGGAACGGGCACGCTGCTGGGCGACCCGATCGAGGCGAGTGCGCTGGGAGCGGTGCTGGGCACGGGCCGCGCGGAGGAGGCACCGCTGCTGATCGGCTCGGTGAAGACGAACATCGCCCACACCGAGGCGGCGGCGGGCATCGCCGGGCTGATCAAGGTGGTCCTGGCGATGACGCACGGGGTGTTGCCGCCACAGCTGCACTTCGGTGCGCCGAACCCGCACATCGCGTTCGGCGCACTGGGGTTGAAGGTGGTCACGAAGCCGACGCCGTGGCCCCGTCACGCCGGCCGCGCGACGGCGGGGGTGTCGGCGTTCGGGTTCGGCGGGACGAACGCGCACGTGGTGCTGGAGGAAGCGGCCGCACCGGAACCGGCTTGCGAGAGCAGGCTGCCGCACGGTGGTGCTGCGGCCCGGCGCGGCACCGGCGGTGTCCGGATCGGGCTGCTGTCGGCCCGGACGCGCGACCGGCTCGCCGAGCGGGCCGCCCAGCTCGCCGGCTGGCTGGACTCCCCCGCCGGGCGGCGGAGTTCCCTCGCCGACGTCACCCACACCCTCTTCCGGCGCGACGACTCCGGCCCGTACCGGGCCGCCTTCGTCGCCGCCGATCACGGGGAGCTCGCCGCGTTGCTGCGGGCCGTCGGGGACGGGGCCGATCCGCTGCCCGCCGGGGCCTTCGCCGGTTCCGCCGTCGGCGGGGAGGGGCCTGTCTTCGTCTTCTCCGGGCACGGGTCGCAGTGGGCCGGGATGGGCCGCCGGCTGCTGGCCACCGAACCCGTCTTCGCCGCCCAGGTCGACAAGCTCGGCGATCCCTTCACCGAACACGCCGGGCGATCACTCCGGTCGCTGCTCGCCGGCGCCGCTCCCGGGTCCCTCGCCGAGACGCAGCTGGCGATCTTCGGGACGCAGGTCGCGCTGGCCGCGCGGTGGGAGGCGCTCGGGGTGCGGCCCGCCGCCGTCCTCGGGCACTCGCTCGGGTCCGCCGCGGCCGCCGTCGTGGGTGGGGTGCTGACCGCCGACGAGGCCGTCCACCTGGTCGCCACCCGCGCCCGCCTGCTGGGCACGATCGGCACCGGCGGTGCGATGGCCGCGGTCGAACTGACACCCGGCGAGCTCGCCGCGCACCCCGGCGTCGAACTCGCCGTCGATTCCGCTCCGGGGCAGCTGACGGTCGCCGGGGACGCGGTGCTGCTCGACCGGCTCGTCGCCGACCTCGAGGCCGCCGGACGGAGCGCGCGGCGGCTGCCGGTCGGGGTCGCCGGGCATTCGGCGGGGGTCGAGCCCGTCCTCGGCGCCCTGCGCGACGCCCTCGCCGAACTGGGCGGACGGCGGCCGTTGGTGCCCTGGTACGACACGGTACTGACGGACCCGCGCGAGCTCCCGGACTTCGACGCCGGCTACTGGGCCGCGCACCTGCGCCGCCCGGTCCGCTTCCGGCAGGCGGCCGCCGCGGCGGCCGCGGACGGGCACCGCGTATTCGTCGAGGTCTCCCCCCACCCGATCCTGCGCGGCTCGCTGGCCAGGACACTCGAGGCGGCCGGAATCGCCGACGCGGTGGTGACCGGCACCCTGCGCCGCGGCCAGGACGAGATCCGGGCATTCGCGGCCGCGGCGGCAACGCTCTACTGCGCGGGCACCCGCATCACCCTGACCACCCCGGACGACGACGCCCGCCTCACAGACGTGCCACCGATGCCCTGGCGCCACGAGCGGCACTGGTACACCGACGCGGACGAGGCGCCCCGGCCCGCAGCAACGCCCGGCAACGGCCGACCCGCTCACCCGCCGGGCAGCACCGCCGCGGGACCCGCGGCAACGCCCGGCGACACCCGACCCGCCGCTCAGCCACCGGCCGAACCCGAACCCGACGGTGATCGGCTCACCCGGATCGTCGCGGCCGTCATGGGGCTCGCCCCGGACCGCCTCGACCCCGACGTGCCGCTCGTCGACCTCGGGCTCGACTCGCTCATGGCGAACCGGATCCGCGAAGCCGTCCGCCGGGAACTCGGCACCGAACCCGATGCCGCCGCCGTGCTGCGCGGGGCCACCCTCGCCGACCTCAACCGGGACCTCGTCCCCCGGGGCGACGAACCTCCGGCCCGCGGCCGGGCCTGGGACGCCGCCGATCGGCTCGTCCTGCGGCTGTGGCGGCAGCACACCGGCACCGACGCCGGCCCGCACGTCCGCCTCACCGGAACCGCCGACCCGCACCGCCTCGCACGGCTGCTCGCCGGCAGCCTCGCCACCGAACTCGACACCCCCGTCGACGCCACGGAGCTCCTCCGGCACGACTCGCTCGCCGCCGTCGCCGACGTCGCGCGGGCCCTGCTCGACACGCGCGAAGACGTGCACCTGCTCAAGCCCGGCGACGCCGGCACCGCCCCTCTCCTGCTGTTCCACCCCGGCGGCAGCACCTGCACCGTCTACCGCCCGCTGCTGGACCGCCTCCCCGCCGGGATCCCCTGCCTCGGCTTCGAACGCGTGCCCGGCACCAGCATCGAAGACCGCGTCGACCGGCTCCTCCCACTCGTCCGGGCCCGCCTCCCCCACGGGCCCTACCGCCTCGCCGGCTGGTCCTTCGGCGGCGCCCTCGCCTACGGCCTCGCCGCCCGGCTCGCCGACGAGGGCGAACCGGTCGAGCTCGTCGCCCTCATCGACACCATGCTGCCGCTGCCCGAACCGGACCTCGACCCGCGCGCGTCGTCGGCCCGGCGGTTCCTGCGCTTCACCGGCTACGTCGAAGGCACCTACGGCCGGACCGTCCGGCTCGGCCACGACGAACTCGCGCACCTCCCCGAAGAAGAGCAGATCGAACTCACCATGCAGCGGGTGGCCGAAGCCGGGTTGCTGAGCCCCGGCGTCCTCCGCCACCAGCGACAGTCCTTTTTGGACACCCTCGCCGCCGAACGCGGGACACCGCCGCCCTACGCCGGCCGCGTGGTGCTGTACCGGGCCACCGAACCGTACGCCGCCGGGCTCGCGATGGAACCGCGCTACTCCCGCACCGACCCCGACGCCGGGTGGGGCGGGCTGTGCCCGCGGCTCGAGATCGTCCCCGTCCCGGCACACCACCTCTCGATCGTCGACCCACCGCACGTCGACGTCGTCGCTCGGCACCTGGCGGACGAGCTGTGGCCGTGACCCGGACCGGGCCGCTGCTGGCCGTGCTCGGCGCCGGCCTCTTCCTGGTCGCGGTGGACGCGACCGTGCTGCACGTCGCGCTGCCCGACCTCGTCCGGCAGCTGCGGCCCGGCGCGGCCGCCCAGGTGTGGATCGTGGCGATCTACCCGCTCACCGCGGCCCCGCTGCTCCTGCCGTCCGGCACGCTCGGCGACCGCTTCGGACGGCGGCGCGTGCTCGTCACCGGCTATGCGGTGTTCGGGCTGGCGTCGCTCGGCTGCGCCCTCGCCCCCGGCGTCCCCGCCCTGCTCGCCGCCCGCGCCGCGCTCGGCGTCGGCGGCGCGCTGATCATGCCGGTGACGATGTCGCTGCTGCGGGAACTGTTCCCGGACCGACGGCGGCGGCGCACGGCGATCGCGGTGTGCAGCGGCATCGCCGGGACCGGTTCAGTGTTCGGGCCGGTCCTCGGCGGGCTGCTCGTCGAGGCGTGGGGCTGGCGGGCGACGTTCCTGGTCAACCCGCCGGTCATCCTGGCCGCCGTGGTGGCGGCGCTGCGGTGGCTGCCGCGCAGCCCGCCCGGGCGCGAGCCGTGGGACGCGCTCAGCGCGGTGCTCGCGGCCGGTGGCGTGCTCGGCATCGCCTTCGCCGTCGGGCCGTCGGGGGGCGGCTTCGTCGCGGGGGCGGCCGGGTGCGTCCTCCTCGTGCTCTTCGTGCGCCGCCAGCGGCGGGCGGCCACTCCCCTGCTGGACCTGGGCCTGTTCCGGCGGCCGGGCGTCCCCGGCGCGGCCGGCGGGGTGCTGCTGGTGATGAGCACCCTCGTCGGACTGGGCCTCCTGCTCGCCCAGTACCTCCAGGTGGTGCTCGGCCTCTCCCCGACGGCCGCGGCGGCGCGGCTGCTGCTCGTCCTCGGCGCGTCGGCGGCCGGCAGCGTGGTGGCTCCGGCCCTGCTGGAGCGGTACGGCAACACCCAAGTCCGCACGGCGGGCTTCGCCCTGGCGGCCGCCTCCCTCGGCATCCCGGCGGCGGGCGGCCTGCCGTCGCCGTGGTGGCTCAGCGGCGCGCTCGCCGGCTCGGGCTTGGGCATGGCCCTCGCACTGACGTCGAGCACGGACACGCTGCTGTCCGCCGCGCCGCCAGACCGGGCCGGAGGCGCGGCGGCGGTCGAGAAAACGGGCTACGAGCTGGGTGCGGGCCTGGGCACGACGGCGTTCGGCTCCCTGGCGGCCGCCGTCTACGCGACGCACCTGGTGCTGCCGCCCGGCGTGCCCGAGTCCGTGAAACGCCTGGCCTCCGCCGGACCGGCCCAAGCACAAACGGCGTCGCACGGCCTTGCGCAGGCGGCCGAGCTCCTCGCGGCTGCCCGGGCGGCCTGCACCGAGAGTGTGCAGGCCGCCGCGCTCGTTGCGTGTGGTTTGTTCGCCCTCGCGACGATTTTTTCGATCGTCGCGAGGGGTATAGGTCGTTATACGATCAGAAGTGCTCGCGCTCGGCCTCGTGGGCGACGACCTCGGAGCGATCGGCGAGCCGTTCGAGCCCGCTGAGGGGCCGGCGCATCCGGTGGTTGCCGCGCAGCCGCTCGGCGTTCCGGTCCAGGAACGCCCAGTACCCCGCGGTGAACGGGCACGCGTCCGGCCCGGTCCGCTTCTTCGGGTCGAAGACGCAGCCGCCGCAGTGGTCGCTCATCCGGTTGATGTAGGCGCCGCCGGCGGCATACGGCTTGGTCGCGACGAGCCCGCCATCGGCGTACTGGCTCATGCCGATCACGTTCGCCGGCATCACCCAGGGGAAGCCGTCGACGAAGGCCGTCGCGAACCAGCGGGTCAGCGCGGCCGGGTCGTAGCCGCGCTGGAGCCCGTGGTTGCCGAGGACCATGAGGCGTTCGATGTGGTGGGCGTAGCCGCGGTCGCGGACCCCGGCCAGCGCGGTGCGCAGGCACGCCGCTTCGACCGCGTCGGCGTCGAGCGAGCGCCACCACTCCGGCAGGGCGCGGCGGGCCTGCAGGGCGTTGCGGCGCAGGTAGTCCGGCCCTTGGTGCCAGTAGAGGTGCCACACCCATTCGCGCCAGCCGAGCACCTGCCGGACGAACCCTTCGACGCTGCTCAGCGGCGCCTCCCCCGCCCGGTACCGGTCTTCGGCCCGCCGGACGACGTCGCGCGGGTCGAGCAGCCCGAGGTTCAGCGGCACCGACAGCAGGGCGTGCGCCATCGCCCAGTCGTGGGTCAGCATCGCGTCCTGGTGCGGCCCGAACGAGGACAGCCGGTGGTCGAGGAACCGGCGCAGCGCCCGGTTCGCTTCGTCGTGCCCGACGGCGAACTGCCGCGGCCCGTCCACACCGACCGGGCGGATCTTCCCGGCGCGCTCGGCCGCGTCGAGTTCGGCGCGGACCCGGTCGTCGAGCTCGTTTTCGCGCGGGTGCCACGGCGCCGGGACGCCGAGCCGGGTGGTCTTCGGCGGCGGCTGCCGGTTGTCGTGGTCGTAGTTCCAGTGCCCGCCTTCGGGTTCGCCGTCGGCTTCGAGCAGCACGCCGAACTTCCGGCGCTGGTCGCGGTAGAAGTCCTCCATGACGAACCGCGTCCGCCCGGCCGCCCACGCGGCGAAGTCCTCTTTGGACAGCACGAAGCCGGGCGTGGACACGATCTCCGTGACGACGCCTTCGTCGCGCAGCCGCCGGACGAAGGCATCGGCCGCGTGCGACGTCGGCTCGTGCACCACGACCGGCCGCCCGAAGCGCCGCAGGCCGGTGCGGTAGTCGGGCGCGTCGATCAGGGTGACGCGGTCGCCGAGGTCGGCGGCGAGCCGGTACAGCGCCGCCTGGACCAGGTGCAGTTTCTGCCGGTGGAACGGTTTCGCAGCGAAGGCGGCGGCCGACCGGATCAGCAGCACGTCTCGATCGCGGTGCTCGGGTGTGCTGTGGAAGTGAGGCCCGAGCTGGTCGGCGAACAGCCACAGCGCGGGCTCATCTCGCATGCGCGGAACGCTAACCCGCTTCCGGCGGCTCCGCAGCGTGACGGGTGGGGCATCACCCAGGAGGGACAGAACGTCGATGGCCGCGCTTAGACGATCGATTCCAACGGCCCGTCCAGCGCGACGATTTCCCGCACGGCGTCCTCTAGATCGGCCGGACAGATGCGAGCGACCGGCCTCAGCACGTGAGGCGGAATCCAGATCGACTCTTCGGCCAGAGCCTCCCGAGCCAGGCTTTTCGCCGTTTCGAGGTCGGCGTGCTCGGCGATCACCGAAAGGGCCCTATCCCTGGCGAGACCGGGTTCGAGCCGACCGACGCGTTCGAGCGCGGCCGCCACGGCGTCCGGCTCGGGGAACGCGTCGACGACCGAATCGCCCACCAGCTCCGCCAGCGGAACGAGGGTCTTCGGCCGACGGCGAGGTCGCGCGCCCCCCTGCACGGTTCGCCGGTCGGCTTCGCCACGCAGGTCGGCGTTCGTGATGCTTCTGGCCAGTTCGGTGGCCTCGGCCCCCCGGCAGGCCCTGGCGAGAGCCCCGGTTAGAAGCGCGAGAAGCTGCTCTTTCGCGACGACGCTGGGCACGGTCTGAGCGAGCACGAGGGCCGCACCGACGAGGTCGTCGAACCGCTCGGGCTCCCCCGCGGCCACCTCCGCCAGCCGAGCCAGGGCGCGAACACGCTGGTAGGCATCGGGGATCGAGTCGGCCAGTTCGCGTGCCCGGTCAGCGGAGCCCGCTACGGCGGTGATTTCCGCGATTTCGGCGAACGCGACCGCACGATGGTAGGGATTCACGGTCTCGCGGGCCGCCGCCTCCGCGGCATCCAGCATCCCCCATTCGGCGAGGCCGACGGCGAGCCGCCGCAAGGCCTCGTTCTTCAGGTAGGCGTTGTCGATCGTTTCCGCCAGCGACCGGGCCGCCTCCTCCGCACCCCGGGAGGCCAAGGCCGACACCGTCTCGATTACCAACTGAGCCCGGGTGTACGGCATGGGGGCCGCCGCCGCTCGCGCCAGCGACTCCGCCTGCTCGAGCAACGCTCGCGCGCGAACCGGATCGACGTCCGCCATCACGGCCGCCGTCTCCACCAGGACGGCAGTGTGGTCGGTGGAACTCAGCCCGTCGGCCAGACCGAGTGCCCGATCGAACTCGCCGGCTTCGGCGACGGTGGCGGCGATCTTGGCGATCAATCTCTCGGATCGGTAGGACTGGTGGCCTGCCTGTGACGCCACAAGTTCGTCCGCCGCTGCGGGATCGTCGGCAACGGCGGCCGCTGCGACAGCCTCCGCGATTTCCAGCCGGTAAAACTCGCTCTCTACGAGTTCCGCAACTGCCTTGACCGCAGCACGTCGCCCGGCAGCGATGAGAAACTTCGCAACATCAGCGAGCAAATGGTCCGAAAGACGATTCTCCGGCACCCACTCTTCAGCAGCCGTATGCAGATCGCCTGGCGTGACAACCGCGACGACAGCCAAGAAATGGATCAAGTCTCCGCTCAAGAACCTGCTCCGACCGGAATGAATCTTATGCATAAGACGCTTCGCATACTCGATGTCGCCCGCATAAACGCAAGCATGCAGCAGTTCGACCCACAGTGGAACTCGATAGTAGCCAGGACCCAATGCATCGATGGTTTGTTCCACGAATTCGCGGGCGGCGCGGTATCCCTTGCCGTCTCCGGCCATTGCCATCCTCAACGCCACGTGTGCCGCTACAGGAGCATGAAGCTCGGGATCATCGAGCGAGCGAACACCATCCAGAGCACGGGCGATTCCCATCGATGCCCGTTCCGCCGCGACTGCTCGGTGGTACGCCTCCGCCGTCAAGCTTCTCTCATAGAAGTCTTTGGACATCGACAGCAGTCGCGGCACCTCACCCGAACACCCGAGTTCGATGTGTGCACGAACCAGATCGGGAAGATATTTTCCGTACAACTGGTCCCGAAACCTCACGAAGATCTCCTCCGCTGCATCGAGCCGGCCCGCCGCGATACAGCCGTTGAACAGCTTCCGCACCTGCTCCCAAGACACCTCGCCCACGGCGACCGACCGGCAAAGGTCCAAAGCCCGGTCGACGGCACCTCTCTGCGCTTCCGCCAGCGCGACAGTTCCGATCGCCTCCCGCCTGCTCCACTCACTGTGTCCCACGGCGCCGACGAGCGCCTCCGCCCGGCTGTAGTCCCCCAGCAGCGCCCACACGGCAGGGAGGCGCGCGGGGATGGACCCGCTTCGACCGGCAAGCCGCTGCATGTGCAGCGAGATCCGCAAGAGTCCACCGACGTCGGCCTCAGCTGCATCCAGAAGAACCTGTTTGGTCGCCCTCAACTGCGCCAAGGCCGTCGCGTCACCGTGGGATCTGGCGAACATCCGGTCGGTCCTCGCCGCGTCCGTGACGTACTCGACCAGCAGCGGCACGTCCACTTCCGCCAGCAACAGCCGGTGGTACCCGATGAGGAGGTACTCCGGCGTGTCTTCCGGCCAGCCGTTTCGGCGGTAACCGTCGGCCCAGACCGAAATCCGCTTCCGGTAAACCGCAAGTCCGGCTTGGCCGAATTCCTCACAGGCCGTTTCCCGGAGATCTTCGTGACCGAGCAAGTACGCCCGTGGGCCGTCCTCCGGCTGCCAGCTGCTCCGGCGGATGTCGAACGTCCGCCCCACCACCGTGCGCAACCGGCGGCGGACGTCGACCAGGGGCTGCGCCGTCAGCTCGGCGATATCGTCCGCCTCCAGCCCACCGGCCACCGTGATCAGCCCCAGCATGTCTCGGCCGAACGAGTCACCGTGGAGCAGCTCGTGGAGCTCGTGCAGCATGTCGTCGCGGATGACGTGAGCGTGCTCGGACGGCGCGAGCTCACGCACGTACAACGGGTCGCGAAGCGGGTGCGTGCTCGCCACGTCCGACGGCAGCGGCGGGTTCGGCCGGCCGGCGACGATCACCCGCATGGTTTGCGTCAGGCGGGCAGGAAGCAACGCGGCGATGCTGTGGGCCCGGGATCCGACGCGGAAGCCCCGGTCCTCGTCCAGGCCGTCCACCACCAGGAGCAACCGCTCTCCGGCCGCCTCACACCGTTCGGCCGCTTGCCGGATCATCGCGGCAAGGCCGATTTCCCGCGTCGATTCGGTCGCGTACGGCGGCCGCGGGAGCTCGAGCAGATCGCACAGCTGGTCGATGACGACATCGACGAACGCGCCGCGGTGGTCCTGGCCGGGCAGGCGTGCGGTGATGAAGAAGCAGATGATCCGGACCCCGGGTGGCGGGTGCAGCACGAACCACGACATCAGCGCCGTCTTGCCCGCCCACTTCGGCGCCTGCAGCCACAAGTAGGGATGGCTTTCGGCGTCCCCGGTGCAGAACTCGGTCAGCTCGTCGAGCACGTCCTCCCGGCCACGCAGCGGCTGCGGCGCGATCTCCCTGACCCGGTCCAGATATCCCGACTCTGCGGATCGGTTGCCGGGCGACGCCCGGGCCGGCTCCGCACGATCCGGGTGCTGACGGTCCGGACCGAGGGGCGGAGCCGCCCGAGCGGCTTCCCAGAGGCGCAGCCAGGCCGGCGCATCCTCGAGCAGCTCCGGCTCGATCCCGTCCAGGGCCACGCCATCGGCTCGGGTACGCGCACGAAGGGCCGATATCCGCTCTTGCAGCAGACGCACCAGCACGATCAGCGGCTGCGGCCGGTGCGGAACGCTCCTGCCCGAGATCCAGTCGGTGATCCGCTGCTGCGTGACGTTCCACGAGTCACCGGTGCCCCGGCGCTGCATGACCCGCTGCGCCGCCTGTTTCTGCGTCAGGTCGGAGGCCGCCAGCAGCCGCTCGAGACGGGCCGCGAGGACCTGTCTTGGATGCTCTTCGGTCAAGGTGCCTCCTCACCCTGGCGATGACGCACGTCCGGGCCGGCGAACCGGCCGACCCGCACATCCTGCCCGCACCGTCGCCTCGGACGGCTTCCCACGCGCCGAGGTGCGCCCGAATGGCCGAATCCGAAGAAGGTGCTCAGGACTCCGCAGCGTAAGCACGGAGGATCTCCGTGGTGTCGCCGAGGAACTGCGCCACCACCTCCGCCTGCCCGGGTGGCAAGCCGTCCGTCAACCGGGTGATGGCGTCGACGAGCGGGGCCAGTGCGGCCCGGACTTCGGCGCGGGCCGCCTCGCTGACGACGAGGGTGACCCGCCGTCCGTCGCGCGGGTGCGGGCCGCGACGGACGTGGCCGGCCGCTTCGAGCCGGTCGACCAGCACGGTCGCCGATGCGGACCGGATCTTCAGCGCGTGCGCGAGGTCGACCGTGCCCATCGGCGTGCCGGCGGCGAGGTGCTGCAACGCCTGCACGTCGGTCGCGCCGAGGCCGAGCCGCCGGGCCAGGGCGATCTGCACGTCGTGGGCGAGCGCCAGGAGCTCGCGCAGCGCGAGGTTCACCCGGAGCGCGACGGGGATGTCTTCCACCTGGTCATTCTAAGTTAGCTAGACAATCTAGCGAGTTTTGCTACCGTGGAACCGTGGATGTCCGAGCGATGAACGCCGAAATGACCGCGAAGCTGATCGACGCCCCCGCCGAGGCCCCACCGGACGGCGGGTACGCGCTGCGCGTCGTCGAGACGCGCGGCCGCCGCACCGGCGAGCCGAGGCGCGTCCCGCTCGCGGTGGTCGCGCACGACGGCGGGCAGTACCTCGTCTCCCCCGTCCGCGACCGCGACTGGGTGGAGAACCTCCTGGCCACGCCGGTGTGCGCGCTGCTGTCCCACGGCCGGCGCGAAGACCGGCGGGCCGACGAGACCGGCGGCGAGGAAGCAGCCGCGGTCGTCGCCGCCTACCTGGCTGCGATGTCGGTGCCGTGGGCGATCCGGGCGTTCCCGGTTTCCCAGGACGCGACTCGAGCGCAGATCCTGGAGCACCTGCCCGCCATGGCGGTGTTCCGTCTCTCCACAGTGGACACGGCATGAGCGTGGCGATCGCCGGCGGCGGGCCCGGCGGGCTGCTGCTCGGCTACCTGCTGGCCCGGGCCGGGATCGAGGTCACCGTGCTCGAATCGCGGTCGGACTTCGACCGCGACTTCCGCGGCGACTCGCTGCACCCCTACACCCTCGAACTGCTCGACCGCCTCGGCCTGGCCGGCGACCTGCTGGAGCTCGACCACTTCAAGGCGCGCTCGTTCCGCTTCCACACCCCGGACGGCGTCTACCGCGCCGCCGACTACGACCGCCTCCGAACACCGTTCGGCTACATCGCCCTGATGCCCCAGGTCCGGTTCCTCGACTTCCTCGCCGAACGGGCGAGCGCGCTGCCGTCCTTCACGTTGCGGACCGGCGCCAAGGTCACCGGGCTGCTCGAGGACGACGGCGTGGTGACCGGCGTCCGCCACCGCGGCGGCGAGCTCGCCGCGTCCGTCGTCGTCGGCGCCGACGGCCGATTTTCCACCGTGCGGCGGCTGGCCGGGCTCGAAGCCCGGTCGCTCGGCGCGACCACCGACCTGCTCTGGTTCCGGCTGCCCCGCTCCCCCGGCGACCCGCCGGACGCGGACCTCGACCTGTACTTCGGGCGCGAAGCCTACGTCGGCGTCCTCGGCGGCGTCCGCGACTGGCAGGTCGGCTACAGCATCGAAAAGGGCTCGTACCCGGCGTTGCGCGAACGCGGGGTCGAGCCGATCCGGGCGTTCGTGCGCGAGCGCGTGCCGTGGCTGGCCGACCGCGCTCACCTGCTTGCGGACTTCTCCCAGACGACGCTGCTGTCGGTGGACATCTCGCGGGTGGACCACTGGTCCCGGCCGGGCCTGCTGCTCCTCGGCGACGCCGCGCACGTCATCTCGCCGGTCGGCGGCAACGGCATCCTGATGGCGGTCCAGGACGCCGTCGCCGCGGCGAACCGGCTGGTCCCCGCCTTCCGGCGCGGCGGTGTCACCCCCGCGGACCTCGCCGGGGTCCAGGCCGACCGGATCCGCGCGATCGAGCGGGTGCAGGCCGACCAGGTGCGGGTCGAGCGGCGGGCGGCCGCCGCGCGGGCCCGCGGGCGCGGCGCCG
>NZ_JBSGJD010000243.1:0-14645 GCF_053605405.1 Amycolatopsis sp. NPDC003861 | reverse complement strand
CACCGAACGCCACATTGGGTGCGTCCAGCGCACCCAACGCCACATTGGGGCGCTTGGGTCAGGGCTTGACCGCGTCGAGGTCCCAGGTGAGCGTCACGACCGTGCCGGAATCGCCGGACGTGATGTCCGCGCGGTCGGCGCTCGCCCGCAGCAGCAGCAATCCCCGGCCGCGCAACGACACCGCGCGGGTGTCCGGCACCGGGGTCCGCCACTGCCCGTGGTCGGTGATCACCACCTCGAGCCGGCCGGGCAGGAGCGTGGCGTCGACGTCCACGAGCCCGTCGCCCGAACCGTCGTAGGCGTGGTCGGCCACGTTCGCCAGTGCCTCGTAACTGGCCAGCACGATGTCGCCGGCCCGGGCCTCGTCGACGCCCGCCGCCAGCACCCACGCCATCAGGTCGTGCCGCAGGCTGCGGAGGGCGCCGGGCGCCGCCGGGACGTCGTGGCAGCGGAACGGTTGCGGGGTCATGCGAGTGCTTCGTCGACGGTCGGGTGGACACCGATCCACGTGTCGAGCCCGGTCGTCTTCAACGGACCCGACGTCACCGGGGAATCGCTCACCACGCACAACGCGCGCTCGGCCAGCCTGCGGTGGGCCGCCGCGAGCACCTGCAGCCCCGCCGAGCAGAAGAACGTCACTTCACGCAGATCGACCACCAGCTTCTCCGGCCCGCGGGCCAGCACCACGTCGACGACTTCCCCGAACTCCGGCGCGCTGACCAGGTCGATCTCCCCCGCCACGGCCAGCACCGCGGCTCGGCCCCGCCAGTCGAGCGTCACCGCCAGCTCGGTGGCGGGCAGGTCCGGCGTCGAAGGGGTCACGGCCTCCCATCGTGCCGCACTCCCCGCCAAACGGCTACCGATGCGGGAGCTTCACCACGGTCACCCAGAAATCGTCGATCTTCCGGACCACTTCGACGAACTTCTCGAAGTCGACCGGCTTGGTGACGTAGGCGTTGGCGTGCAGCTCGTAGCTGCGCAGAATGTCCTCCTCCGCTTCGGACGTGGTCAGCACGACCACCGGGATCGTGCGCAGCCCCGGGTCCTGCTTGATCTCGCCGAGCAGCTCCCGGCCGTCCTTGCGGGGCAGGTTGAGGTCGAGCAGGATCAGCGCCGGCCGCGGCGCCTCGCCGAACGGCCCTTCCCGCTTGAGGAACCGCAGCGCTTCGACACCGTCCTCGGCGACGTGCAGCGGGTTGCGGATCTTGTGGTGCGCGAAGGCTTCCCGGGTCATCAGGACGTCACCCGGGTCGTCCTCGACGAGCAGGATGTCGATCGGGGCGGGCTGCTGCGTCACGCGGTGCCCCCTTCCTCGGCGGCCGGCAGGGTGAAGCGGAAGGTGGTGTCCGCGGCTTCGGTGTCGAGCCAGATCCGGCCGCCGTGGTACTCGACGATCCGGCGGCACAGGGCCAGGCCGATCCCGGTGCCCGGGTAAGCCGACCGCGTGTGCAGCCGCTGGAACAGCGCGAACACCCGTTCGGCGTACTCGGCGTCGATGCCGATCCCGTTGTCCGACACCGAAAACACCCAGTCGTCGCCATCGCGCTCGGCGCTGACCCGGACCTCCGGCGGCGTCTCGCCCTTGAATTTCAGCGCGTTGCCGATGAGGTTCTGGAACACCGCCGTCACCAGCGCCGGCTCGACACGCACCTCGGGCAGCTCACCGCGGCTGACCTTGCCGCCGCTCAGCGACAACGCCACCTCGAGGTTCGCGATCGCGTCGTCGGCCAGCGCACCCGCGTCGGCGACGACGTGCTCGCCCGGTTTGCGGCCGACCCGCGAGAAGGCCAGCAGGTCGTTGATCAGCACCTGCATCCGCTTCGCGCCGTCGACGGCGTACTCGATGTACTGCTCGCCGCGCTCGTCGAGCAGGCCCTGGTAGCGCCGCTGGAGCAGCTGGCAGAAGCTCGCCACCTTCCGCAGCGGTTCCTGCAGGTCGTGCGAAGCGACGTAGGCGAACTGCTCGAGGTCGGCGTTGGACCGCTCCAGCTCGCGGGTGCGCCGGTCCAGCATCGCGTTGGACTCTTCCGCCTCGCGCGTGCGCCGGTCCAGCAGCGCGTGCGCCCGCTCGAGCTCGGCCACCTCGTCGAGGATGCGCTGCCGCATCGCCTCGACGTCCGCGCCGAGCTGGGCGATCTCCCGCGGTCCGCTCCCCCGCACCGGGCTGTGGACGTCGGCGTCGGCGACCCGGCGGACCTGCCCGGCCAGCCGGAGGATCGGCCGGGTGACGACCTGCCGCAGGCCGAAGAACAGGAACGCGAACAGCAGCAGGACGAGCACGGCGACGACCACGAACATCGCGTTCAGGAAGCTCGCCGCCGCGTCGAGGTCGCCGCGGCCGGTGTCGCGGATCGAAGCGAGGTGGTCGAGCTGGGTGTCGAGAGCCTTGCGCACGTCGACGAACAGCGCCCGGCCGCGTTCGACCTGGTCCGTCGTGACCGGCGGGGCGGTGGGTGCGATGGTCGGCGCGGCCGCGTCCTGCCAGGCGGTGGCCGCCCGCAGCACGGCGTCGAGGTCGTCACCGATCTGCGTGCCCGGGGTCGCGCCGAGCTGCCGCAGCTGCGTCACCGCGTCGGCTTGGGCCCGCATCCCGTCGGTGTAGGGCACCAGGAAGGCCGGCTGCCGGCCGAGCTGGTAGCCGCGGACCCCGCTTTCCTGGTTCAGCAGGGCGGTCGACAGCTGGGTCGCGGCGAGGCGCTGTGGCGCGATCACGTCGAGCAGGCGCGTCCGGGCCTCGGTCAGGTTGTGCAGCGCGATGCCGGCCGCGATCAGCGCGACGACCAGCAGCACGGTCTCGGCGGCGGCGAGCAGCACCAGCCGGCGGCGGATGGGCCAGCCGCGTACGTCAGCGCTCATCGGCCTCGGCTTCCGGGTCGTGGCTGAGCAGGGCGAGGGCGACGTCGTCGTCGAGCGGGCCGGAGTTGAGCCGTTCGGCGCGGGCGATCAGCTCGTCGAGCAGCGCGTGGCTGTCGAGCCCGGTGCCGCGCTTGATGTCGAGCACCAGCGCGGCCATCCGCTCGTGCCCCAGCCGTTCGGACCCGGCGCCGACGCGGCCCTCGAACACGCCGTCGGTGTACAGCATCAGGGACCACCCGGGCTCCAGGGGCACTTCCAGCGCGTCCCACTTGGCGCCCTCGACGACGCCGAGCGGGACGCCGAGGCGCTCGCCGGAGAGCAGGTGCCCGTCGCCGGGGGTGAGCAGCAGCGGCGGCAGGTGCCCGGCCAGCGACAGGCGCAGGGATCTTCGGTCCGGCGCCACGACGACCATGCAGACGGTGGCGAACAGCGGCTCGATCCGCTCGTGCACCAGGACCCGCTCGACCATGCTCAGCACGTCGGGCATCGGCAGGCCGGCCATCACCAGCGAGCGCCACGCGATCCGCAGCGCGACGCCGAGCGCGGCCTCGTCCGGGCCGTGGCCGCAGACGTCGCCGATCATCATGTGCACGGTGCCGTCGTCGAGCTCGATGGCGTCGTAGAAGTCGCCGCCCAGCAGGGAACCGTTGCGGCCGGGCCGGTAGCGGGCGGCCAGGTCGAGGTGGGGGTCGCGCAGCAGCGGGCTGGGCAGCAAGCCGCGTTCGAGCCGCGCGTTCTCCCGGGCGAGCAGCTGCTGCTGGAGGAACTGCTGCTCGACCTGCTCGGCGCGCTTGCGTTCCCGCGCGAACGCCAGCGCCTTGACCAGCAGCGGGCCGTCGACCTGGTCCTTGACCAGGTAGTCCTGCGCGCCGGCGGCGACCGCGGCGACGCCGGCGGCCTGGTCGTGCTGCCCGGTCAGGACGACCACCGCGACCCCGGGGGCGTGCTGCCCGAGCTTGGTCAGCCCGCTCAGGCCCATCGCGTCGGGCAGCTGGAGGTCGAGCACGACGCAGTCGGCGGTGAGCGGGCCGTTGAGCGCGGCGGAGAGCGTCTCGACGCGTTCGAGCACGTACGGCACGTTCGTGTCCGCCAGCATCTCTTCGACCAGCAGGGCGTCGCCGTCGTCGTCCTCGATCAGGAGCACCCGCAGGCGCGTGCGGGGATCCCACGATGAGTCGAGCGCGGCGGTCACCGGCGTCTCCCGTTCGGCTGCTCTTGAGCCAGCACATCCAGACGATCACCCTAGCGGCACCGGCAGCGGCCGCCTACGGCCGCGAAACCGGTCCCATCGGGGTAGCGTTTTATAGCACCCCGGTGTGACACCTGGTGGATAACGGTTCGGATGACAGCCGGACACCGCCTCGCGGGACGCCTCAGAAGAGCGGCCGCCCGCTGTTCTTCGCGGTCACGTACGCCTGCCAGTCGCGGGTGACCTGGTCGGCGTAGCTCGTCGCGAACGCCCGCGTCTCGGCCTGCAGCCCGGAGACGGACGTGATCGCGCCATCGATCGCCGCGTCCGCCGAGTACGTCACCCCGGTGCCGGCGATGTCCTGGTCGGCCCGCGAGTGCGCGGCGGCGAGCAGGCGGGCGACGTCGCGGACGGTGTCGTCCCAGATCGCCGACGTCGTCAGGTCGCCGATCTCCAGGTCTTCGGCGAACGGGGACTTCTCCTTGACCAGCACCGGTGTGCTGCCGACGCTCGCCCAGCCGGCCAGCGGGTCCGACTGGTCGGCGAGCCAGCGCAGGGCCAGGGCCGGCCGCTGCCCGCCGGTGAGGGTGGTGGCGTTCGGCGCGAGCTCCTTGGGCGCCGGGTCGACCTCCTGCTTGAGCTCCAGGATCCGGTCGTCGGAATTCGCCGTCGTGTCGCCCTCGACGAGGACGTACCAGCGGAAGCGGCCGAGGCTTCCGGTGCCCGCACCGGTCCGCCGCCGCACGTCCTTCACGACGGCTTCGGACGCCTTGAGCGGCCGGCCCGCGGTGGTCCGGTAGGCCGCGATGGCGGTGACGAGCTGGGTGCGAATCGCCGCGGACACCGTCGGCAGCTGCGGATCGCTCTTGAAGTGGCCGCCGGTGGTCCACTTCGCGATCAGGTCGGCCCGCTTGTCCCCCGCGGCGTCGTCGATCAGGTCCCCGACGAGGTCGGACGTGTTGCCCGAGGTCAGCCGCCAGTTCGCTTCGTCACCGGTCCCGTGGAACTTGGCGATCCACTGCGCGTACTCGGCGACGAAGGTGTCGACGTCGGTGGCGATCTGGCTCGCGCTGCGGCCGTCCGCCCGGCCGGCGAGGACGATCGACACGGCTTCGCGGCGCAGCTCCCACGTCCAGGAACCGCGCCAGGCGTCGTCGGTGTCGTTCAGCGCGAACTGCTCTTCGTTGTCGGCCCCGCGGTCGGCGCCGGTGTTCTCCAGGTGCGCGTCACCGGTCAGCCACACGTCCCCGCCCGCGGTGGCGTAGGCCGACGGCGGCAGTTCGCCGAGGTCGCGGTAGTAGAGCGGCGAAGTACCCCGGAAGAACGCCCACGCGCTCGACGCCAGCGCCTGCGTCCGCAGCGTCAGCTCGTCGTCGGTCGCGCCGGCGTTGAGGACGTGCAACGCGTGGTCCCGGTCGTGGATCACCGCCACCGGATCCCGGCTCAGGCCGGCCGCCTCCCCGGGCGCGGCGGTGGCGAGCAGCGTGACAACGACCAGGGTCCCCACAGTGGTTCGGCGCATTCCTCCAGGTATACGCGCGGAAGGTGAGCGGCAGTCAGCGCGCGGTCAACGTGACGGCGAACGTGTTGCTGTCACTTTGGACCAGCGAGCTGAGGTACGCCGTGAACGTGCCGCAGCCGGTCAGCGGCGGGATGGCGTACTGCCCGCTCACCGGCCCGCCCGACGCGAGCGCGAACCCGGCGCCCGTCTTCAGGTCGACCGGGATCGAAGCGCTCGCCCGGCACCCGGCGTCCGCGACCGGCAGCCCGAACAACGTCACCCGGGGCAACGCCAGCGCCAGCTTCGCGTGCGCGACGAAGCCGTCACCGGTGAGCTCGCCGGTCTGCGGGCCGTCCGGGCTGAACTGAAGGTCGGCTGTCCCGGGCACGAACCCGAACACCTTGAACTCCGCCCGGGTCCGGTCGAACGCCGGGCTGAACGCCGGTACCGCGAACGACCCGGTGAGCGGCGCGGTCGCCCCGAGGGCCGGCAGCGTCGTCGAGCCGGTCACGCGGTATTCGCGCGAAGACCCCAGGTCGAAGCCGAGCAGCACCGGGTCCTGGCCGGGGTCGAGCGTGCAGTCGGAGGTGAACGAGCCCAGCCCGGTGTAGGAGCCGTCCGCCTTCTTCGGTGTCAGCCGGGCGCTGAAGCCGCCGATCGTCAGCGTCGTCCTGCCCGCGTTCGGCAGCTGGACCGGCGGGACCGAACCGGACGCCTGCGTGGTGAACGCCCCCGACGGCGGCACCGCGGTCTTCGCCACCGTCAGCGGGAGGCTCAGCGGCAGCGTCAGCGGGCCGTTGGTCAGCGTCACCCCTGCGGACGCCGTCCCTTCGATGCTCGCCGCGCCGACCAGGGCCAGCCCGCGGGCGGACTTGTCGGGCACGGTCACCGAGACCGCGAGGTCGCTCGTCGTGAACGTGCCACCCGGTGCGGTCGGCACTTCGAACGCGGCCTTGACCTCCACCGCCAGCTGCTGCAGGCCGATCAGCGGGAACGGGCAGGTGAAGCTCAGCTTCTTGTCGATCGGCGTCGACGCCGAAGCGGGTGTGGCAACGGCGCAGGCGATCACGCAGGCGGCGAGCAACGACCGGGCGATCCGCACGGGCGATCCCTTCCTCGGGTGTTCCGGGTGTGGCACCGGCCCCCGCCGCGGCACGGTCGGCGCGCGGCGAGGGCCGGCAGATCAGGTCACTTCTTGGCGAGGGTCAGGTTCAGCGAGTTGCCGTCGCTCTTGGCGAAGGCGCTGATGATGTCGTTGAACGCCCCGCAGTTCTGCAGCGCGGACAGCGAGTACGTGCCCGACAGCTTGCCGCCCTTGAGCAGGTCGAAGTCGGGACCGGTGGTCATCTCGCTGGTCGAGGAGCTGACCGTGCCGCACTTCGGGTCGGTGCTGATCGGGATGCCGAACAGGTTGACCGTGGTGAGGAACGTGTCGAACTTGATGTGCGCCTTGAAGCCGGTGCCCACCAGCTCGCCGGTCTGCGGGCCGTTCTGCACGACCTTGACGTCCGAGCTGCCCTGCAGGAAGCCGAACAGCTTGAAGTCGGTGTGCGTCGGGTCCAGCTGCAGGCTGCCGGTGAACGTCTTGGCCGACAGGTTGACGTCGGCGTCGAACGAACCGGTGATCGGCGCGGTGCTGCCGAGCGACTTCAGCGCGGTCTGGCCGGTGATGCCGAACGAGTACTTGATGCCCCCGCCCGGCGGCGTGGTGGTGGGCGGGGTCGTCACCGGCGGCGTGGTCGTCGGCGGCGTGGTGACCGGCGGGGTCGTGGTGGGCGGGGTCGTGGTCGGCCCGCCACCGCCGTTGATGGTGATCGTGGCCAGGGTGTTGTTCTGGCCGCTGTCCTGCGTGCAGGGCGCGTCGATCGTGCCGTCCGGCGTGATGCCGGTGACCGACCCGTCGGCCTTGCGCGGGGTGACCTTGAGGTTCAGGTCGCCCACGGTGATCTTCGCCTGGCCGGCCTGGGTGAACGTCAGCGACGGCGTCTTGCCGGCCGCGTTGATGTTCATCTCCCCGGACGCCGGGATGTTCGTCTTGTCCAGCGTGATCGGCACGCTGACCGGCAGGTTGAGGCTCGGCGCGGCGACGGTCGCGCTGGCCGTGGCGGTGCCTTCCAGCGTGGTGGCGCCGATCAGGCTCAGGCCGCTGACGGTGTCCGCGTTGATGGTGGACACGGCCTTGATGTCGAACGCGCCGGTCGGCTGCCCGGTGTTCACCGTGGTCGGCAGGTCGGTGTTGATCACCACCTTCAGCGACTGGGAACCCACCAGCGGGAAGGTGCAGTGGTAGTTCAGCGTCAGCGAAATCGGATCGGCGGCGCTGGCCTGGGCGCCGACCACGAGCGCGGTGGCGATGAGCCCGACCGCACCCGCGGCCGCGGCGGCCGCGACCGTCTTCTTCTTGCCTCTTGGGTGACTCACGATGGTCCTTCCGTGTATCAACAGTGATACGAAACGGCGGCGCGTTTCACGTAATCGCGGCCGGACCGTAAGCTAACGAGCGCCGGTGGCACCGATCAAGAGCTTTCGGTAAAAAGGCCACACGGATACCGCAAATTGTCACACCGGCACGTCAGACCGCCCGGTTTCCTAGCAGGACCGGGAAGGTTTCCCCAGCCCAGCGGCACCTTCGAACCGCTGACGCGCGTGACAAATCCGGGCTCCGGAATGTTGACGCACGTGCCAACCACCCATTCTCTCCTTGCCCGCCCAGTTCCGTGACGCGTAGCTTCGAAACCCATGAAAAGAATGCACAGCGCGGTGCTCGTGATGTCGGCGGCCGCGGTTCTGTCGTGCGCCGCGTGCGCTTCGGACACCCCGCCCGACCCGGGCCGGCACGCCGACCCCGCGGCGCTCGCCTGGGTCGACAAGGTGTGCACCGGCGTGGCCGCGGGCTCGGCGAAGCTCTCCCAGCCGCCCGCCGTCGACGAAGCCGACCCGGTGAAGACCCGGGACGCGATGGTGGACTTCCTGGGGCGCCTGGGTTCGGCCCTCGACGACATGGCGGGCGGCCTGCACGGCGCCGGTGTTCCGCCCGTCCCGGATGGACAGTCCGTTGTGGACAAGGCGACCGGCAACCTCACCGAGACGAAGACCAAGCTCGCCGAAACGAAGACCAAGATGGAGCAGGCGAAGGTGACCGACCAGCCCAGCCTGCGCAAGGTCATCTCCGAGGCGGACTCGACCATGGGGCAGCTGGCCGACCCGGAGGGCCCGATCAAGGACCTCAAGGCGAACCCCGAGCTGAACCTGGCCTTCAGCGAGTCCGCGACCTGCAAGCGCGTCTACGGGACCGGCGCGTGACCGCCCGCCGCGTGCTCGCCGCGCTGGTGGCGCTGGTCCTGGCCACGGCCTCCGCACCGGCGGTGGCCGCCGCCGCGCCCGCCGCGCCCGCCCCGGCCGACGACGCGTTCTACGTGCCGCCGTCCCCGTTGCCGGCGGGCAAGCCGGGGGACGTCATCCGGTGGCGGCCGTCGAACGCCGGCCCCCGGCACGCGTCGGTCGACGCCTGGCAGGTGATGTACCTGTCGACGAACGCGCTCGGGCAGCCCGACGCCGTCACCGGCACGGTCCTGGTGCCGAAGACCGCCGACCGCGCGACGGCGCCGATCGTCGCGTTCGCCCCGGGCACGCACGGCCCGGCGTTCGCCTGCACGCCGTCGAAGATGATCGACATCGGCGCCTTCTACGAGCAGCCCGGCCTCGACGACCTGCTCGACGCGGGGTACGCCGTCGCCGTTCCGGACTACGAGGGCTACCAGCCGGCCCCGAAGACGACGTACGTCGTGGGCCGGTCCGAGGGTCCCGCGGTGATCGACGCGGTCCGCGCGGCCCAGCGGCTCGGCGCGGCCGGGCTGTCGGCGTCGGCGAAGGTCGTCTTCCGCGGGTATTCCCAGGGTGGCGGCGCCGCGGCGTGGGCGGGCGAGCTGCAGCCGACGTACGCGCCGGAGCTGAACCTCGTCGGCATCGCGGCCGGTGGCGTGCCGGCCGACCTGGTCCAGGTGACGCTGCAGCTCGACGGCAAGTTCGGCTTCGGCGTCTTCGCCTACGCGCTGCTCGGCCTCGATCAGGCGTATCCCGAGCTGCAGCTCGACTCGTTCCTCAGCGACAACGGCCGGGCGAAGCTGGCCGAGATGCAGCAGAGCGCGTGCACGTTCGAGCTGCTCACGACGTACGCGAACCAGAAGATCGCGGACTACACGACCGGCCCGGGCTACATCAAGCCCGCGTGGGTGGCGCGGCTGAACGAGAACAAGCTCGGCGGGACCCCGCCGCGGGTGCCGGTGTTCCTCTACCACGCGACCGGCGACCAGCTGGTGCAGTTCGCGCAGGCCGACAGCCTGCACAAGGCGTACTGCGCGGCCGGCGTCCAGGAGACGTGGCAGACCTACGACACCGACCACATCACGCTGGTCTACACCGGCAACGCCGACGTCCTGGCCTTCGTGAAGGACCGGATCGCCGGGAAACCGGCCCCGGCGAGCTGCTGATCAGCGGTTCCGGCCGCCGCGGGGGTGCTGCTGCTGCCACGAGCTCATCACCGAGCTGACGTACTCGCGCCACTGGTCTTCCGGTGACGCCGAGGTCGGCGTCGGCGCGTCGGCGCGTGCGGGCTTGCGCCCGGCACCGGCCGGCGCGCTGGTGGTCTCGGCCGTGCTGTGCCGGACCTCGGCGGTGAGCGGCGGCGGCGCGGCCGAGGCGCTCATCGTCTCGACGGCTTCACTGGAGGTCGGCGGCGGCACGACCGGGGCGGGCGCGCCGGGCGGCGGCACGGCGGTCCCGCCCACCTGGTGCGGCTGGAGCAGCACGACGACGGCCAGCCCGAGCCCGACGGCCGCGCCCGCGGCGAGGACGTACGGCTTCGCGCGGCGGGTCCGGTCGGCGGGCGGCGCCTCCTGCGGGCGGCTGTCTCCGGCGTCGTCCGCGGCCAGCTCGGCGTCGAGGACGGCCAGCGGATCCGGCGTGGGATCGGGTTCGGTGGCCGCCGCTTCTTCGGCGAGCTTCGCGTCGAGTTCACCGCGGATCATCAGCGGCTTCGTCTGCGAAAGGTTCACCAGCTCGGCGACCGAGGGGAGCTCACCCTCACCGCCTGTGCGTGCCATCGAAAACCTCCACCCGTTCGGCGTCACCTGGAGGAACCATGCCTGAGCCGCGAGAGCTGCTCCGCTTCGCCGTCGTCGGCTTGGCCGCGTACGCGGTCACCCTACTGGGCGACTACAGCCTGAAGCTCACCGTGTGCCGTGAGAAGCCGGTGACGGCCCTCGCGATCGCCACGATCGTCTCGACGGCGTTCGCGTACCTGCTGTCCCGCCGCTGGTCGTTCGCCTCCCGCGGCGGCCACGGGCGGCTGCGGGAGGCGACCCTGTTCTTCGCGGTCAACGCGGGCGCGGTGGCGGTGAACCTGGTGCCGGCGCTGGTGTCGCGGTACGTGCTGCACCTGTCGGTGCCGCACGTGGGCTACTGGACGCAGGAGGTCGCGGACTTCGTCGCCGGGATGCTGCTGGGCACCCTGGCGGGGACGGCGTTCCGCTGGTTCGGCTACCGGCGGTGGGTGTTCCCGTCAGCGCCACCAGTTCGCGTCGCCGAGGGTGGTGAAGCCCAGCTTCTCGTAGAGGGGCCGCCCGGACCGCGAGGCGGTCAGCGTGACGGGCAGGCCCTCGAAGTGCCGTAGAACGGCGTGCATCAGCGCGCGCCCGACGCCCCGGGAGCGGTGTTCGGGCAGGGTGGTCACCCAGTAGACGCCGCCGACGCCGCCGTGGGCCATGGTGAGGCAGGCGCCCTGGCCGCCCTTGCGGAAGAACGCGGTGGCCTGCTGCAGGAGGGGGTCCGGGAAGACACTGCCGGGGCGGTGGGGCTGGTATTCCTCCAGCGGGAACCCGCGGACGATGAGATCTTCGGCTCCGGCCAGGTCGGCGGCGGTCCGGATGCGCTCGACGCCGTCGGCTGCCGGGGCGGACCCGGGCTCGCGGGCCATCACGGGCAGTTGCCCGGCGGTCATCCCGAGGTGGGTCAGGTCAAGGGCCCGGAAGGGATCTTCGACGACGACGGCCCGCCCCTCGGCCCGCCTCTCCTCGGCGAGCGCGCTCAGCTCCTCGACGGCGGCGTCGCCGGGTGTCGCGGTCCGCAGCATGATCCGGAACCGGCGCCCGTCGACGACGCTGAAGCCGGCGTGGTCTTCGACGCGGTCCCCCCGCGAACGGGCCAGGGTGCTCCACATGGCGACGGCGTTCTCGGAGGCTTGGCGCAGCCGCTCGGTGAGCAATCCGGTCATACCGGCCAGCCTAAAGCGACCCCGGCCCCCAGCCACGAGCCAATCCGGCCCGCCCGAACCAGTCCATTCACGTGTCGACCCCCCAAACACGCGTGTCGACCCTCCGATCACGCGCGTCGTCCGCCCGGGCACGAGGCCGGCCCGTCAGCCGAGGTCCGGCAGGGCCCGTTCCGCCAGCAACGCCAGCTCCAGGCGGAGGCGCTCGGCCGGGTCGTCCAGGCGGTCGCCGAACAGCTCGCTCAGCTTCTTCAGCCGGGCGCGGACCGTCTGCGGGTGCAGGTCGAGCAGGCGGCCCAGCTCGGGCGCGCTGCCGCGGGTCCGGACCAGCGCCAGCAACGTCTCCGCCAGCTGCTCCCGCCGACGCTCGGGCAGGCCCGCCAGCGGCTCGAGCGTCGTCGACGCCAGCTGGCCGACCAGGAACTCGTCCGCGAGCAACAACAGCGTCGTCACGTGGTCGCGGCACCAGATCACCGGGCCTGGTGCGTCCAGCAGCCCCCGGGCGGCCAGGTCCACCGCCCGGCGGGCGATGCGGAACGACTCGGGCGCGTCCGATGGCGGGACCAGGGGGCCGACCGCCGCCGTCCAGCCCGGGGGCAGACCCGTCAAGCCGATCAGGTCGACGTCCGGGGCCGGGGTCAGCGCCGCCGGCGGGTCGCCGGCCGGGTCCGCCGGGACGTGCTCCGGGAGCAGGCCGGGCGGGAACTCCGGCGCGCCCGGCAGCGCGCGGAACGCCACCGCCGCCACCCGCTCGGGCACCGGCAGCCCGGACACCGCGATCAGACCGTCCACTTCGGCCGGCGTCCGGCCGCCGAGCAACGCGCGCAGCAGCCGGCGGTGCCGTTCGCCCGTGCCCGACACCGCCGCCTCGGCCGCGCTGTACCCCTCCGCGACGGCCGCCATCGACGTCTCGACGTCGGCGAACATCCCCTCGGCGGCGCCGTACAGGACGTCGCTGGACAGCCCCGCTTCCCGCGCGATGTCGGCGATCCACCGCCAGGTGACCCGGCTCGACACGCGCACGGCCGCCTGCACGGCTTCGCGGCTCAGGCCACTGTGGAACGCGTCGCGCCCGTGGCCGCGGAAGCCGGCCAGGCGGTCGGCCTGCCACAGCGCGGGCGTGCCGACGCGGCCGACGTCCCGCTCGATCCCGCGCCGCGCCAGCTCGATCGCGGTCGCGCGGCCGGGGCCGTCGGCGAATCTCCCAGAATATTCCGGAATCTCGGTGGCGATGGCGTCGACGCAGGCCCGGGCGATCTCCGGGATCCGCGGGCGCACCGCGTCACCGAGCTCGTGCGGCAGCCGGGACCACACGGAACTGTCCGAGGCAGCGGAACCGCGCATGGGGAATTCAGTCCTCCACTGGAAATTGGCTCCTCGGAAATACTGACACGGAGCGTAGAACGCGCACCCGTCCGTGTCAAAAGGACGGGTGAGCGTCACCCTTTCCGGGAACCGGTCGTTGATTTTTCAGTGACACATGCGTCGGATACGCTCGGCGCACACTCGCACTCGAAGGGGGATTGGTGGTCGAGTACTGCAGCTTTCGCCTGCTGGCTTCACTGCCGCGCGCGCTCGGGGCGGGCCTGCGCCCGCACGTCGGGCACGCGGCGGCCTCGATGATCCAGGAGGTGCAGCGCACGGTGCCGGCCTACGGGCAGCCGCTCAAGGGCGTGTTCGGCAAGGTCCTGGTGAAGAGCGTCGAGTTCGCGGTGCAGCACTGCGTCGACTCGATGGGCGAGCCGGCGCTGGACCACGAGCACTGGATCGAGTTCTACCGCGGCCGCGGCCGGATCGAGTTCACCGAGGGCCGCAACCTCGACGCGCTGCAGGACAGCGCCACGATCGGGGCCCGGGTCGCCTGGCGCGCGATGCACCCGGGGGTGGTCGCGGCCGGCGTCGACCCGGCCGTCATCTCGGTCGCCGCGGAGGCCATCTTCGCCTACGTCGACGAGCTGTGCGCCACCGCGATCGAGGGCTACCAGCAGGCGCAGGCCGAGGCTGAGGGTGCGGTCCCGGTCCGGCGGAGGCGGCTGCTGGAGCTGATCGCGGGCGCCCCGGAAGGGTCGGCGAGCAGCATCGCGGGCTTGGCGGGCGGAGCGGGCTGGCCCCTGCCGGAGACGGCGGCGATGGTGGCCCTCGAGCGCGGCCCCGACGCGGCGGACTTCCCGGCGGACCTGCTCGGCGACGGCGTCCTCGCCGACCTCGACGGACCCGAGCCGTACCTCCTGACCGGCGACCCGGACGCCGACCTGGCCCCGCTCGCGGTGAAGCTGGACGGCTGGCGCGCGGCGGTCTCCCCGACGGTCCCCCTGGCCGACGCCCCGGCGGCCCTGCGCACGGCCCGGCGGGCGCTGCTGCTGTCCGGCCCGGACGTCCCCGGCCCGATCATCTGGTGCCGCGACCACCTGGCGACGCTCTGGCTCCTGGCCGAGGACTTCCTGGCGGCCGAGCTGGCCCGGCAGAGCCTGGACCCGTTCGCGTCGCTGAGCGAAAAGCAGCGCGACAGGCTGAGCGAGACCCTCCTGGCCTGGCTGGAGACACGCGGCGGCGCGCCGGAGATCGCCCAGCGGCTGGGGGTCCACCCGCAGACGGTCCGCAATCGCTTGCGCCAGCTGGAGGAGCTGTTCGGCGACCGGCTGAAGGACGCCGACGACCGCTTGGGCATGCAGCTGGCGTTGCGGGCGCAACGGCTGATGCGCGCCCACCGCCCGCCGGAGTCCTGACCGCCTGCCGGCTGCCGGCTGCCGGCCCGCAGGTCCTCAAGCGCCCCAATGTGGCGTTGGGTGCGTCCAACGCACCGAACGCCACATTGGGTGCGTCAGATGCAC
>NZ_JBSGJD010000242.1:0-14648 GCF_053605405.1 Amycolatopsis sp. NPDC003861 | reverse complement strand
GGCGGCGGTCCAGCGCGACGCCGGCTACGCGCCGCTGCCCGGGGACACCGGCCGCGCGCTGAACACCGCGCTGGGCAAGCTCGCCGGGATCCGCGCGGCCGGCGCCGGCGGGGGCGACGTCCGCACGAAAGCCGCCGGCTACAACGACATCATCGCCACCCTCGGCGACCTGGTGCCCGCGATCGTCCCGGCCGACGCCGCCAGCGCGGAGACCACCCGGCTGCTGGTGCACCTGCGCGGCGAGCTGGCCACCGAGGAGACCTACCGGCGGGCCGCGCAGAACAGCCCGGACGACGCGTCGCTGCGCCCGGCCGTCATCCAGACCGCCGCCGAGCAGGAGGTCCTCGCCGAACAGGCGGAGCACCAGCTGACCGGCGACCGGCTGGCCAAGTTCACCGCGGCGACCGACGCCGCCGACGGCAGGCTCGACGCCCTCCAGGAGCCCGGCGACCGCCCGCTCGCGGCGCTGCTGCCCTCGATCACCGCCGAGGCCGCCACGGTGACCGGTGTGCTCGACGACGTCGCGGCGCAGCTGGCGACGAACGTCTCGGAGGCCGCCGACGACGCCCGCGCGGACTCGCTGCGCGACACGGCCCTGGTGCTCGGGGCGCTGCTCGGCGCGCTCGCGATCGCGCTGCTGGTGGTGCGGTCGCTGGTCACGCCGGTGCGGCGGCTGCGCGCGGCGGCCCTGCGCGCGGCGAACGACCAGCTCCCGGAGACCGTCCGGCAGATCCGCGAGGGCCAGGAAGTCGACTGGCGCGCGGTGCCCGATTCCGGCGTCCGGACCGACGAGGAGATCGGGCAGCTGGCCCGGGCGTTCGACGACATGCACCGCCAGGCGGTCCGCCTCGCCGTCGAGCAGGCCGAGCTGCGCCAGCAGGTCAGCGAGATGTTCATGACGCTGTCGCGGCGGAGCCAGTCGCTGGTCGAGCAGCAGCTGTCGATCATCGAAGACCTCGAGGCCGGGGAGCAGAACCCCCGGCGGCTCGACGAGCTGTTCCGGATCGACCACATCGCGACCCGCCTGCGCCGCAACGGCGAGAACCTGCACGTCCTCGCGGGCGGCCGCCCGGTCCGCCACGGCCGCGAACCGGTGCCGACCCGCGACCTCCTGCGCGCGGCGACGTCGGAGGTCAAGGACTACCGCAGGGTCGCGCTCGGCAACGCGCCGCGCAGCTCGGTCCAGCCCGAGGCGGCGGCGGACGTGGTGCACATCCTGGCGGAGCTGCTGGAGAACGCGACGCGCTTCTCGCCGCCGGAACACAAGGTGGCGCTGACGGCCGACCGCGGCGCCGACGGCGGCCTGCTCATCGAGGTGGTCGACCAGGGCCTGGGCATGACCCCGGAGGAACTGGCCACGGTGAACGACCGCCTGGCGGCGGCCGGCACGGTCGGCCCGGAAACGACCCGCCGGATGGGGCTGTTCGTGGTGGGCCGCCTGGCGGCCCTGCACGGGGTGACGGTGCGGCTGAGGTCGACGGGAACGGCGGCCCGCCACGCCGGGGTGACGGCGAGCGTCCACGTCCCGGGCGCGCTGGTGCTCGCGGACCTGGCCCGCCCGATCGGAGCAGGCCGCCTGACCCCGCCGGCCCGCAACGGCCACCCACGGCCGCCGGTGGTCCCGGCCCAGGCTTCGACGCCGATCTTCGAGCAGGTGGTGACGAGCTGGTTCACCGAGCCGCCGGCCAAGCCGGCGGCCCGCCGGAACGGGAAGACGGGACCGGTGGAGTGGCCGGCGGTCGGGTCGGCAGCCGAGCTGCCCGCGGCTTCGGCGGTGGAAGGGGAGCTCGAGTCGGCCGCCGCGTACCGGGCATCGGTGGCCGAGCCGACGGAGGCCCCCGCGGTTCCGGTCGAGCGGGTCGCCGGGGCCGAGCGGGCGAGCGAGAGTTCCGGAGCTCACCGGGTAGTCCCGGCGGAATCCGCCACGGACAAGCCGCCCAGCGCCGACTCCGGCACGCGCCCCGAGCTCACCCCTGTGGGTGATTGGGACACGCCCGCCGATCGCACCCGGCAGGCCGCCGCACCCACCGGCCGCTCCGAGCTCACCTCGGTGGGTGATGGGGACACGTCTGCCGACCGCGCCCGGCAAGCCGCCACCCGTTCCGAGCTCACCCCTGTGGGTGATTGGGACACGCCCGCCGATCGCACCCGGCAGGCCGCCGAGACCGCCCTGCAGCCCCCGGCCGCGCAGAACCTCACCGGGGCCGGGTTGCCCACCCGGCGGCCCGGCGCTCAGCTCGCTCCCGGTGCCGTCGTTCCCCGCGTCCGCGACCAGGCCGGTGGCTCCTTCCGCGACGCCGCCGCCGTGCGCAGCAGTCTGTCGCGGCACTACCAGGGCATGCGTGCCGCGCGGATGGAGACCACCTCGCGTGCCGAACGATCCGGAAAGGACGAAGTGGATCCGCGATGACGGAACTGCACCCCCGGCGCTCCGCCACCGAGCCGGCGGCCCGGTCCCTCAGCGGGACGCTCCCCGCGCCGCCCGCCCGGTCCGCGACGCTGAACTGGCTGGTCAACGGGTTCGTCCAGGACGTCACCGGAGTCGCGCACGCCGTGCTCGTCTCCGCCGACGGGCTGCTCGTGGCCGCCGACGAAAACCTGCCGCGGGAACGCGGCGACCAGCTCTCGGCCATCGCCGCCGGCCTGTCCAGCCTCTCCCTCGGCACCGCCGAACTGTTCACCGCCGGGCGGGTCGTGCAGTCGGTCATCGAAATGGAGCAGGGGTTCCTGCTGCTGATGAGCGTGGGCGACGGCTCGAACCTGGTCGTGCTCGCCTCGACCGGCTGCGACATCGGGCTGGTCGGCTACGAGATGACGATGCTGGTCGAGCGGGTGGGGCAGAAGGTCGACGTGCCCGCGCGCGAGATGCCGGTGGCCCAGGACCACCGGTGATCGACGACCCGCACGGGGACGAGCCTCGCCGCAGCGCGGCGCTGGCCCGTCCCTACGCGTGGACCGAAGGCCGGACCGCCCCGACGGTCGAAATCGCCGTCGAAGCACTGGTCGAAACCACCGCCGACGGCCGGGCCGAAGCCGGCTACCAGACGTCGAGCGCGCTGGCGGAAGTCCTCGAGCTGTGCGTGCGGCCGCGGTCGCTGATGGAGATCGCCGCGCTGCTGGCGCTGCCGCTCGGCGTGGTCCGCGTGCTCGTGTCGGACCTGATGCAGGACCACCTGGTGATCGTCCGCGACACGCTGTCGGACAACGCCACCTGGGACGAGCGCCACGACTTGATGGAACGCGTGCTGCACGGGCTGCGCGACCTGTAGAGAGGACTTCGCCATGGAGCACTTCGCGCTCGGGCACTGGCTGCTCGTGCTCGCGTACCTGACGTCGGTGGTCGGCTGCGCGCTCGGCCTCGCGTGCGCGGTCCAGGCCCGCCACGCCGCCGATCCCCGGCACCGCCTGCGGTGGCTGGTGCTGGCGGCGATCTCGATCGGCGGCGTCGGCATCTGGCTGATGCACTTCGTGGCCATGCTCGGCTTCAGCACCCCGGGCATGCCGGTCCGCTACGACATCTTCCGCACGGTCCTGTCGGCGATCCTGTCGGTGACGGCGGTGTTCGCGGGCCTGCTGGTGGTGGGCGGCCGCGCGAAGTTCGGCTGGTGGCGGCTGGCCCTCGGCGGCGTCATCACCGGCCTGGCGGTGAATGTCATGCACTACACCGGGATGTCGGCGCTGCGGGTGAAGGGCGACTTCGGCTACGACGGCGGCCTGGTGGCGCTGTCGGTGGTGATCGCGGTGGTGGCGGCGACCGCGGCACTGTGGTTCGCCGTCTTCCTCGACCGCCTCCTGCTGCGGCTGCTGGCGGGGTTCGTGATGGGTGCGGCCGTGACCGGCATGCACTACACGGGCATGGCGGCGGTCCGGATGACGATGGACATGAACGCCCCGGACCCGGCGGGCGCGGAGGTGTTCTCCTTCCTGTTCCCGGTGTTCGTGCTGGGCGCGATCGCGATGGCGGTGCCGCTGTGCGCGGTCCTGATGGCGCCGGCCCGCGGGGGAGTTCCCCGCGAGCCGGCGATCTCACCTCCCTACAGGCTGCACAGCAGCGAACACGCCTTGGCCGACGACCAGTCCGTTGTGGACGGTGGTGTTCCCGGCGGGACGTTCACCGGCAGGTAGGTCACCTTCGCCTTGTTGGTGATCGGGAACAGGTTCAGCAGGGCGTAGGTGGCGCAGTACACCTGCTTCGACTGGCCCGCCGCCAAGGTGAACGGACCCGTCTGGCACGACGGCTCCACGGTGTCCACCACCTGCGCGGACGTGATCCCCACCGGACCCTCGTTCGTCACCGTGATCCGCCAGTACGCCGACGCCGCCAGCACGCCGAGCAAGCCCACCGGGGCCTGCTTCGCCCACGGTCCGGCGCCGCCCGGGCCGCACTGGGCCGGGTGGACCGCGGTGCAGATCTCCTTCTCCACGGTCACCTTCGGGGTGCACGACGCGCCCGGGGCGACCGGGAGCGTCACGGTGTTGGACGTGAACGACCCCGTCGAGTCGGTGCCCGCCGCCGTGTTCGCCACCGACGTCACCAGGCAGTCCGCCGAGATCGTCGTGCGGAAGCACAACTGGGGTGCGTCACCCGCGAAGTCGACCACCAGCGACCCGCTGAAGCCCGCCGCGCTGTGCAGGACCAGCGTCGTCGTCACGGTGATCGACGGGTGGGCCGCCACCGAGACACCGGTCAGGTCGACCGAGCCGTCCGGCGCGAAGCCCGGGGTCGGCACCACCGCGTCGTCCTGGTCGACGACCGTGACCCGCGACGCCGCGAGGTCGACGTTCGCCAGGTCGACGCCCGCCAGCCGCGCGGACGTGTAGCCCTGGACGTGACTTCCGCCGTCACAGTAGAAGTCACCCGGGCGCAGGGTCACCTGCCCGCCGGAGCGGACACACGGCGTCGCGCCGGTGGCCGGGTCCATCGAGAACAGCACGCCTGCGTCACCCAGGCCGATCAGGCAGCCCGACGGCGGGTCGTAGGCGTACCCGTAGTCCCGGGTGGCGCCGCCGTTCACCGTCGGGTGCGTGACCCGGGCGGGGAGCCCGGCGCACGGCGCGCCCGTCGTCCAGTCGTGACAGACCGCCGCACCGGCGATACCGGCGTTCCACACCGGGAGGTAGCTGCGCACGTGGCCACCCGGATCGGTGACGACTTCCGGGTTGAAGACGTACGCCCCGGCCGGCAGCGCGGCCGGACCCGGCGGTGCGGGCAGCGCCGACCCGTCGAGCGCGAAGCACGTCGTGCCGCCGGTCGTCGACGAGCACACGCCCACCGGGGTGCCGGCCGTGTCGAACGCCGTGTAGGCGTTGTAGGTGAAGTTCCCCGCCGGTCCGGTCGGCCGCCAGGACGCCCAGCCGGCGCACGCCGTGGCCGTGGCGGGGTCGAAGCAGCCCAGCGAAGGCTGCTGCCCGGTATTGGGGTCCGACGACGACGCGAAGACCTTCCCCGCCACCACGTCCAGCGCGCCGTAGACGTACGGGTTGCTGGGAATGGCCGGTGCGATCGGCGCGTACGGCTGGCCGCCGCAGGCGCTCTGGGTGGCGATGGTCCAGCAGACCACCGCGCCGCTGGTGACCAGGCCGTACAGGTTGCCGCCGGTTTCCACGAACCCGGTGAGGCCGTTGACCGCGGGCGAACCGCCGGTGGCGGCCAACGGCCAGTACCCGCAGTTGGCCGCGGCGGCCATGTCGAGGCAGGCGACCCCGACGGACGCCGCCGTGACGGCGGGGTAGTAGACCTTCGCGGGCGCCGCGGGATCGCGGACGTACTGCTCGACCAGGGTGCTGGTGATGTCGCCGGCCCCCAGGGTGCCGAGCGGGCCGGGTGCGGTGTTGAGCACCTTCGGCCACGGGCCGCCCGGGCAGCGCGTGCCGGTGGCGAGCTCGGTGCAGACGACCTTCGGCGACGTGGCCCCCAGGTGGTGGTAGATGTTCCAGGCCTGCAGCACGCCGCCCGGGGTGCGGTACAGGATCGGCGAGAAGCCGTCGCCGCCGGTCGCGGTGGTCGCCGCCTGCACGGGCGGGGTGAGGGCGCCGGTCAACTGGGTCGCGTCGGGGCCGGCGGCGGGATTCGTCCCGCGGACCGCGGTGACGCCGGACGCCGGTTCGGTACCGGTGAACGTGCTGCCGTCGGTGGACCACTCCGGCGTCCAGCCGGACGGGACGTGCAGCGAGCCGGACTGGTAGGCCTGCCCGGCGCCGACGGCGTCGGTGATCGTGGCGGCGCCGGTCGTGGTCGCGTGGTCCTCGTAGCCGACGACCCAGTTCGCGGTCGCGCCGTGCGCGGCCGGGGAACCGTTGCCCTGCACGGACTTGGTCAGGGCCGAGACCGGCGGGGCGGGGTCGGCGGCCGCGGGCAGCGGGACGGCGGTGACCGCCGTGAGCACCAGGGGCAGGACCGCCCCCAGCATGCGTCTTCGCATGGTTGGTCCTCGATTCTGGAAATGGACAGAATTTGTCCAGGAATCGTTTCCTGGTCGAAGGAAAATCCTATGCCGCATCGGCGGTGTGGTCGAAGCGCTCTCACCCGGGCGCCGAAAAGGCGATGCGAACAGCGCAATTCGGAGGCCGGTCGCCGTCGTGGGCACCTGCTGTGACGAGGGGATTCCGATTCCGGTGTCACCCGGACGCCGGTAACGTTCACTCGATCGGGTAACGAGGGCAGGCTAAGAAACCGCATTTCCGAATGGTGCGAAGATTTATTCACCGGATGTGCCGTCGCTCCGCTGTGAGCGAATTCGCTGGCCAAGCGGTGATCTTGGTGCTTGGCTGCCGGGATGGAGATCCTGGTGCTGGGCGGGACGGCGTGGGTGGCCCGGGAGCTGTCCCGGCAGGCGATCGGCCGCGGCCACCGGGTGACCTGCCTCGCGCGCGGCGAAAGCGGAGCCGTCGCCGAGGGCGCGGCACTCGTCGCGGCCGACCGGCGCGACCCGTCGGCGTACGAGCCCCTGCGCGACCGGGTGTGGGACGCGGTCGTCGAGGTGTCGTGGCAGCCGGGGTTCGTCCGCGGAGCGCTCGGCGCACTGGGCGGTAAGGCCGGGCACTGGGTGTACCTCTCGTCCGGCAACGCCTACGCCTCCCACGCCACCCCGGGGGCGGACGAGTCCGCGCCCCTGCTCGCCCCGACCGACCGGAATGAGGCCGACCGCGCGTCGTACGGCGAAGCGAAGGTGGCCTGCGAGCAGGCCTCGACGGCGGCGGTGGGCGACCGCCTGCTCATCGCGCGGGCCGGGCTCATCGGCGGGCCGGGCGATCACACCGGCCGCTCCGGCTACTGGGCCGCCCGCGCGGCCCGCGATCCGCGGGGGCCGATGCTGGTGCCGGACACGCCATCGGTGCCCACGCAGGTGATCGACGTCCGGGACCTGACGGCCTGGCTGCTCGACTCCGCGGAGGCGGGCACCACCGGCACGTACAACGCGGTCGGCCCGGTCGTCCCGTTCGGGGAGTGGATCGAGCTGTCCCGCGCTGCCGGCGGGCACACCGGTCCGGTGGTGACCGCCGGGGCGGACTGGCTGCGCGCCCAGGGCGTGGCCGAGTACATGGGCCCGGAGTCGCTGGCGATGTGGCTGGTCGAGCCGGGCTGGGAAGGCTGGTCGGCCCGCGACGGCTCGGCGGCGCTGGCCGCGGGGCTGCGGCACCGGCCCCGGGCGGAGCTCCTGGCGGACACGCTGGGCTGGGAACGCGGGCAAGGCCTGGACCGCGAGCGGCGGGCGGGCCTGAGTGCGCGGCGGGAGCGCGAGTTGCTCGACGCCCTCGGCTCCTAGCCGGATTCGGCGTCGAAGCGGAGTTTCGACGTGATGCGGTAGCGGTCGCCGCGGTAGGCCGAGCGGGTCAGTTCCACAATGCGGCCCTCGTCGTCCCTGGTGAGCCGCTCGATGTGGAGGATCGGTGCGTACACCGCGATTTCCAGCAGGTCCGCCTGGTCCGGGTTGGTCACCGCGGGCTCGATCGTCTGCACCGCGTCCGCCACCGCGATCCCGAAGCGTTCGCGGAGCAGCCGGTAGAAGTTGCCCGTCTCCAGGTCCGCCGGGCGCAGGCCGGGGACCAGCGCCGCGGGCAGCGCCAGGTGCTCGATCGCGATCGGCTCGTCGTCGACGTGCCGGACCCGGGTCACGCGCAGCACCGGCGCGCCCGGCTCCAGCTCCAGCTCCCCGGCCAGGGACCGCGGGGCCGGGGACACCGCGAACGCCACCACCCGGCTGGTCCAGTGGCCTTCCGCCGGCGGCACCGCGAGGCCGGTGGCCAGTTCCTGGGTGACCTTCTGTGGGCTGGTGAACGTCCCGCGGCCGCGCTGGCGCACCAGCAGCCCGGTGCGGGTCAGCTCGTCGATGGCCGCCCGGACGGTCGGGCGCGAGACGCCCAGCTCCGCGGCCAGCTCCCGCTCGGAGGCGAGGCCGGTGCCCGGTCCGGCGTTCTCGATCACCTTCAGCAGGTGCCGCCGGACGCGGTCGCGCTTCACCGTGGGTGGCCGGTCCGCCGGCTCGCCGGCTTCCTTTCGGCGGTTCCGGGCGGCGGAGCCCCCGTCCTGGGGCGCGGCCCCGGATGTCGCGGCAACGGTCAACGCACTGTCTTCCCGGGTACTCCGAGCGCGCCGGCGAACCGGACGCGCTCCTTCGGCAGGGCACCCAGCGCCCGCAACCGGCCGAGGTGGCCGGCCAGGCGCTGGTGGAAGTCAGCATAACCGCGGCCCGGCGGCGACCACGCCCGTTCGGCCAGCGCGCACAGCCGGGGGAACGCCAGGTGCCGCACGTGGTCGGGGGTCGGCGCGTGCTCGGTCCACAGCTGGGCCTGGGTGCCCAGCACCCCCGGCGCGGTGCCGGTCGCCACCGGGAGCCCGCCTTCCAGGGGGTCGAAGCGGTAGACGTCCTCCAGCGTCGTCACGGGCCCGTGCGGTGGCTCGCCGGGTTCCTCGTTCTGCGGGTAGTCGAAGTACGTCGAGGTGTGCGGTGCCATCACGACCTGGTGGCCGCGGGCGATGGCGAGTGCGCCGTGCGCCGCCTCGCGCCAGGCCGTCACGACCAGGTCCGCGGGCAGCCGTCCCGCGGCGTGGCCGGTTTCGTCCCAGCACACGGCCCGCCGGCCCAGGCTCGCGACGACGTCGTGCAGCCTTCCGAGGAACCACGGGTGGAGCTCGGCCGGGCGCACCCCGAGCCGGGCCGCCGTGGCCCGCGCGACCGGGTCGGTCTCCCACTGCGTGGTCGGGCACTCGTCGCCGCCGATGTGCAGGTAGGGCGACGGGAACACGCCCGCGACCTGCTCCAGCACGTCCCGGCAGAAGGCGAAGGCTTCGTCGTGGACGCCCAGGATGTCCGGGCTGATGCCCCATTCCGTCCACACCGGCAGCGGCTCCGAAGGCCGGTTGCCCAGCGAAGGGTAGGCGGCCAGCGCCGCGCGCACGTGGCCCGGCAGATCGATCTCCGGCACGATCCGGACCCCGCGTTCGGCGGCGAAGGCGACCAGCTCCCGCAGCTCCCGCTGGGTGTAGAAACCGCCGTGCGGGACGCCGTCGAAGACGCCGCTGCCCGCGGGCCCGACCATCGACTCCGCGCGCCACGCCCCGACTTCGGTGAGCCGGGGCCGTCCGGTGATCTCGATCCGCCAGCCCTGGTCGTCGGTGAGGTGCAGGTGCAGGACGTTGTACTTGTGCAGCGCGAGCAGGTCGACGAACTCGTGCAGGAACTCCAGCGGCATGAAGTGGCGGGCGACGTCGAGCAGCACGCCGCGCCAGGGCAGCCGGGGCGCGTCGCGGATGGTCAGGCACGGCAGCCGCGGGGACAGCTGGCGGATCGTCTGCACCCCGGCGAGGAGACCGGCTTCGGTGGACGCGGTGAGCAGCGCGCGGCCGGTGGTGACCTCCAAGGTGTACTCCTCCGGGCCCAGCCCCGGTTTCCGGGCGAGCCGGATCACCGGTCCATGGTGGACCAGAGGCAGCCCGGTGTAGGTGGCCAGCAGCCGGGCCGGGCCGTGGGTGCCGGGGCCCGCCAGGATGCCGGTGGGCACGCAGGAACCGGCGCGGCGGGTCAGCCACGCGGGGCGCGGGATGAGCATCAGCCCTTCACCGCGCCCGCGGTCATGCCTTCGACCAGGTGGCGCTGCACCAGCGCGAAGAAGACGACGACGGGCAGCGCGAACAGCGTCGACGCGGCGATGAGGCCGCCGTAGTCGGTGCCCGTGCTGGTGCTGAACGACACCAGCCAGACCGGCAGCGTGTAGCCGGAGCTGTCCTTCATGATCACGTAGGCGAACAGGAAGTCGTTCCACGCGGTGATGAAGGCGAACACGCTGGTCGCGATCAGCCCGGGCAGGACCAGCGGCAGCAGGACCGAGCGCATGACCCGGCCGCGTGTCGCGCCGTCGACCATCGCGGCTTCCTCCAGTTCGACCGGGATCCCGTGCAGGAAGCCGCGCAACGTCCAGATCGTGAACGGCAGCACGAGCGCGACGTAGGTCAGGACCAGCCCGGGCAGCGTGTCGAGCAGGTGCGCGCTCTTGAGGCTCAGGAACAGCGGGATGACCAGGGCGGGCACCGGCACCATCTGCAGCACCAGCACGCCGATGAGGAAGCTGCGGCGCCCGAAGAACCGGAAGCGGGTCAACGCCGTCGCCGCGAGAAAGGCGACCACGATGGACAGCACGACCACCGCGACGACGACCACGGCGCTGTTGAGCAGGTCCTGCACGAACCCCGGCTTGGCGAGCGCGCCGGCGAAGTTGTCCAGCGTGACGTCGACGGGCAGGAATTCGGGCGTGGGCTGGAGGATCTTGCCCGCGGGCTTGAACGCCGTGAGCACCATCCAGTAGACCGGGAAGATCCACACGAGACAGAACACGGCCGCGAGCGCGTTGCGCCCGAACCGCCGGATCACAGGTCCTCCCCGGAGCGCACGAGCCGCCGCACGTACACGGCGGTCAGGCCGACGAGCAGCGCGACCGAGACCACGGCGATCGCCGCGCCCTGGCCGAAGTCGTTGCGGCTGAAGGCCCGGGTGAACGTCCAGATGCCCAGCGTCGTCGTGCCGCCGGCGGGGCCGCCCTGGGTGAGGATCCAGATCTGGTTGAACACGGTGAAGTCCCAGATGACCGAGAGGATGGTGACCAGCCCGAGGATCGGCTGCAGGAAGGGGAGGGTGATCGTGCGGTGCACCCGCCACGGCCCGGCACCGTCCAGCGCCGCGGCTTCGTAGTACGACCGCGGGATCTGTGACAGGCCGGCGTGCAGGGTGAGCGCGGCGAACGGGACCGACTGCCACACGACCAGCAGCCAGACGAGGGTGAACGCCGACGCCGGGCTGGTCGTCCAGTCGTGCTGGGTGAGGTCCCCGAAGCCGAGCCGGGTCAGCAGCCAGTTCACCACGCCGTAGCCGGGCTGGAAGAGCCATTGCCAGACCAGGGTGGAGGCCACGTTCGGCAGCGCCCACGCCGCGATCAGGCAGAGTGTGACCGCCGTGCGCATCCGCCGGCCCAGGCGCTGCAGCAGCAGGGCGACGCCGGACGCGATCACCAGCGTCCCGAGCACCAGCGCGGCGCAGAATCCGACACTGCGGGCGAGCACCGGCAGCAGCTGCGGGTCGGCGAGGACGGCGGCGTAGTTGTCCCCGCCGGCGAAGCCCGTCTTGCCGGTGAACAGCGACCGCAGGCCGTAGTCCTGCAGCGAGATGACGACCAGCCGGACGAGCGGGTAGCCGAGCACCAGCCCGAGCAGGGCGGCGGCGGGCAGGAGCAGGCCGTAGGGGAGCAGGGAAGGGCGTCGCGTTCTTTCCCGGACGCGGGCCTTTTCGAGCAGCACGGGGACTCCTTCGCGGAACAGGGGCGGGGCGGCCCGGCGGGGACGGCGGTCGGCCGGGCCACCCCGCCGGTCAGCGGGCGCCCAGCGCCTCGGTCAGGTGGGCGTCGAACTCCCGGGCCGCGTCGGCGATCGGCCGTCGCCCGGTGGCGATGTCGGCGAAGAACGTGTTGATGGACTTGTCGCTCTCGATGGTCGCCCAGCCGGGGGCGGCCGGGGTGGCGACGCTGGTCTTCGCCGCGGTGGCGAAGGCCGCGTTGACCGGCGGCAGCGTGGACGTGATCCGGTCGATCAGCTCGGTCGAGATCGGCGTCCAGCCGTCGATGCCGGCAATGGCGTCCCGCTGCACGGCCGGGTCCGTCGCCGCCTTGAGGTAGGCCAGCGCCAGGTCCTGGTGGCGGCTCTTGGCCGCGACGGCGAGGTCCGAGCCGCCGAGGAACACCGGCTGCGTCTTCCCGGGCGTGGCGCTCGGGAACGGGAAGGTGCCCAGCCGGTCCTTCAGCTCCGGCTTGTTCTTGAGCACGGTGTTGACGCTCGTGTCGAGGATGGCCGCGGCGCCGCCGGAGGAGAAGATGGCGGCCTGGTCCGGGGCCTTCGTGTCGACGTTGCGGGACGCGGGGGAGGAGTAGGTGTTCTGGAAGTCCTTCCAGGCTTGCAAACCCTTCAGCGCCTCGGGGCCTTCGAGGGCGCCGGTCCACTTCCCGTCCCGCTGCGTGGCGATCTGCCCGCCGGCGTCCCAGACGAACTGCAGCGCGCCGAACCAGTACCGGCCGGGGAAGTGGAAGGCCGAGAAGTCCGGCGCCGGGTGCTTGGCCTTGATCTTGTCCAGGGCCGCGGTGAGCTCCGGCAGGGTCTTGGGCGGGGCGGTGACGCCGGCGTCGGCCCACAGCTGCTTGTCGTAGATCACCGCGCGGTTGCCGGCGAACAACGGCGCGCCGTACAGCTGTCCGTCCACAGTGGCCGGTCCGGCCAGGCCGGGCAGCCAGGTCTGGCCCGCGGCGAGCTCGTCGCGGTGCGGGGTCAGGTCGGTCAGCGCCCCGTTGGCGGCGAACAGCGGGACGTTCGTGTTGCCGATCTCGATGACGTCCGGCGTGGTGTCCTGGGCCAGCGCGGTGCTGATCTTCGTGTTGATGTTGTCCCATTCCTGGATCTGCACGGTGACGTGCGCGCCGGTGGCCTTCTCGAACGCGGCGTTGATCGCCGCGGTGGCCTGGTCGCTGAGGTCGCCGTTCATCAGCCAGACGGTGAGGGTGCCACCACCGGCGGCCGGAGCGGGGGTGTCGGTACCGCAGGCGGTGGCGGTCACGGCGGCGACGGCCAGTGCGGCGGCGAGGGTGCGTCTGCGCATGGGGAGCTCCTGAGCGGTCAGCAGTGGCCGAGGTCGCGCCACTGGGCGGTGAGGCCGGGCTCCGAACCCTGGGTCCACCAGTTCGCCTGCCAGAGGTGGGCGTTGTGCTTCACGCGCTGGCCCTCCAGGTACACCGTGCCCCAGTCCCATTCCGCCGCCGTGGAGCAGTTCGCGGGCTGGGAGGGCGTGGTGGGCGTCGTCGGCGTGGTGGGTGTGGTCGTCTGCGGCGGGGTGGTCGGCGTCGTGCAGCCGGCGACGGTGTCCACATGGGACGTTCCGGCCGAGCGGTACTGCCCGGCCCGCGCGACGGCGTCGGCCGGGGAGACGACCTGGTTGCCCGCGTAGTAGGTCCAGTCGACCTGTTCGGTGTAGACGCTGTTCCCGCTCGTGTGCCCGGCGGTGTCGATGAACCACATGTTGTAGTTGATCGACATCGGCGTGCGCGGGTACACCGGGTTGCCCTGGGCGTCGGTGGTGTGGTCCGCGGTGAGGACGCCGTCGAGGTAGTACTTCACGTGCCCGCCGGAGACCTGCGTGACGATGTCGTGCCAGCCGGCGAAGCTGCGGTTCTGCGCGGTGGACGTGCGCAGGCCGTCCCAGGTCGGGTTGTTCCAGTAGGTGTACCAGCTGGTCTGGTAGTTCGCCTGCGGGCCGCCCCAGCCGCCGTTGGGCAGGTACTCGGAGAAGTCGAGCTCGCTGTAGAGCGGATCGCGGTCGTACCGCAGCGGGGAGATCGTGAAGTAGGTTTCGTTGACGTGGTCGCCATCGGCGCCGCTGTCCGGCGCATCGGTGAAGCGGACGCGGCTGGCGTAGGTGCCTTCGAGGAACCGCAGCTGGTTTTGGTAGAGCTCGGAGTGCGTGGTGCCGGCCGCGCTGCCGTCGGTGCTCGCGGCGAGCTGGGCGACGCGCTCGCCGTTCACGGTCGGGAAGCTGACGTTGCTGGTGAGCCACCGCGCGCCGGGCACCCCGGGGCTGCCGACGTCGTTGCGCGTGGTCCAGCCGGCCTGGGTGAAGGCGCCATCGGTGGGCGAGGCGTAGTGGAAGTCGTCGAAGAGCACCCCGCCGCAGCCGGCTGCGGCGGGGTTGGCGGCGGCCGGGCTCGCGTCGGCCCCGCCGGAGAGGATCAGGGCGGTCGCGGCCGCGGTCGCGAGGCTCGTCAAGGCTGCGGTGGTGGTCCGGGTGCTGCGGGACATGGGTCTCCTCCTGGGGATGCCGTCCGCGGGGAGCGCCGATTGGTCTAGACGAATCAGGTGGCCAGTACCTTCCTCCCTGACCATTGGTAAAGTCAAGAAGGCGACAGAACTTACCTTTGGTAATTTCGGTGGGGCTCACGGGCGGTGGGCGGCTCGTGCGGCGAGCGTTGGTCGCCGGGGTCGAGCGCGGACCGGCGGTGCGCGGGTCGGGGTTGCCGGCGGTTGCCCCGCGGCCCGCGGCCGACGCGACCCCGACCCGTGGCCTCGCTGCCGCGACCCGCGGCCATTGGTCCGCGACCGGCTACCCGCGGGCGGACTGCCG